>JBJTVM010000564.1:0-6311 GCA_046081205.1 Pseudanabaena sp.
ACCCAATAGAAAATTGCGGTGCATCGCACCGCAATTTTCTATTGGGTTTTGCTTATATGACCAGCTACTCGAATTGCCATCAGGAGCTTGTTTCATGAAAACTCCCATCGGCGTTGCTGAGATGACTACGCCAAACTTAAAGCTAGATCCTCAAGATCATCAGTTAAATAAAGGCGTAGATAAAAGTGATGCCAAGCCTGAAACTAAACATGACACTAAGCAAGATACGAAGCAGGACATTTTGCAGCATTTGCTAAAGCAAAGCGAAGTGACCGCCCAAGATTTAGCTGATCGGCTAGATATTAGTCCCCAAGCAATTCGGAAGCACTTAAAGGATTTGGAGGCTGAGGGGCTAATCTATCACACTGCTGAGCAGGTTGGTATGGGCAGACCGCAGTTTGTCTATGCTTTGACAGTGGCAGGACGCGATCGCTTTCCCGATAGCTATAACCAGTTTGCTGTGAATTTCCTAGATACGCTGATCGACACATTAGGCAAAGAGCAAGTGTCTGATGTGTTGCAAAAGCAATGGCAACGTAAAGCCCAAAATTATAAATCGCAACTTGGAGGAGGAGCACTAAAACAAAGACTAGAGAAATTAGCCGAAATCCGCCGTTCCGAGGGCTATGTTACGGAATGGTTTCCTGTAGAAGGAAAACATCAAAGTTTTATTTTTACGGAATATAACTGCGCGATCGCCCATGTAGCGGAATCTTTTCCCAGCGTTTGTGGACATGAATTAGAAATGTTTGCTACAGTTCTCGATTGTCCAGTGGAGCGAACTCACTGGATGGTAAATGGCGAACACCGTTGTGGATACTTAATTCAGGATCAAGGTGTTAGCTGTTAGCTTCACAAATGGAGATCATTTCGATTAGCATAGATATTAGTAGTTATGGTTTCTATCGAATGTGACATTTTAAATCACATTCCTTAAGCCGATTAGTTTTGAGATAAATCAAGGAAAAATATGAGTTTAACTTTAACCAAAGATAATGTTGAGAATGTTCTAGATGAATTGCGTCCCTATTTGATGTCCGATGGTGGCAACGTAGAGCTTGTAGACATCGAGGGACCAATTGTGAGATTGCGTTTGCAAGGTGCTTGCGGTTCTTGCCCTAGTTCAGCAATGACTCTCAGAATGGGTATTGAGCGCAAGTTGAAGGAAGAGATTCCTGAAATTGCCGAAATCGAACAAGTCTATTAAGTTTACTTTTGCTTAGCTACTTACAACCAAAATAAATAGAGTCGGGGCTTCGAGCCGACTCTCTTTGTTTTGGTTGTAAGACAAATCTAACCCCACCACATAAGTGGCGGCGTAAAATGCCGCCACTTATGCCAAAGCACAAAATGGCTACGCCATTTTGTGCTTTCAAAACCCTTACAGGGTTTGGTTTTTAATTCATAGAAGTGTGGAGACACTTCTGTGAATTGGTATTATCTGGTGGAGATTACTATCGACCCAATCATGCGACTAGCTTGAGAGCCATAACCTCCTCCGAAGAGATTGAAATGATTGAGAATGTGATAGAGATTATAAAGAGGCTTGCGCTGTTGATAGCCTAAGTTTAGAGGATAAGCAGATTGATAGGCTTGATAGAACTGTGAGGGGAAGCCGCCGAATAACTCAGTCATGGCAAGATCAACTTCGCGATCGCCAAAATATAGAGCAGGATCAAAAATCACAGGTTCGCCATCGACAAAGGCAGCATTGCCGCCCCAGAGATCGCCATGCACCATTGAAGGCTGAGGTTGGTAATCATCAAAAAATTTTGACAAAGACTTAAAAACTTTTTCTTCAGGAATATTACATTGCCAACCTTTACGTTGAGCCAAACGCATCTGGAAGGCAAGCCGATATTCAATCCAAAAGTCAAGCCAACTATTAGTCCAGTTATTGATCTGTGGCGTTGCGCCAATCACATTGTCACGATCCCAGCCAAAACCGTGATCGCTAGTTACGCGATGCATCGCAGCAAGATTATGACCCATCGCGTCCCAATTTTGGTGACCACCTAAGTCAAGATTTTCCATTACTAAATAAGCCGCGTTACCAGCGATCCCCCAGCAAATTGGCTGTGGTACACGAATTGTTTGGGTAGCATACATTTGCTTGAGGGCGATCGCTTCAGCAGTAAACATATCTAAATAGTTAGGGGTATTAGATTTTACAAAAAATTGCCGCCGACCATCGGATATTCGAGTTGCTTGATTGATGCAGCCGCCAGATTGAGCTTGACGGCGATCGCTGATAAAGCGCTCTCCCGTTGTTTGCGAAATGGCGATCGCGATTTCATCCCACATAATTTTGTCCACAATTCGGTATTAGGTTAAGAGAGCATTCTCAATAAAACGTAACCATCAAACTAAAAGACGGTTCGTATACTGAGAACTAGCATTATTAATTAAAGTAGGAGGGCTTAATTATTTGTAGGATGCGTTAGAGCAACGCATCAATTAACTTTCAATTATGGGTTACGCGATCGCTAACTCATCCTACATTTAACCCCAACAACTTATACCAAAGCACAAAATGGCTACGCAATTTTGTGCTTTCAAAACCCCTGTAGGGGTTGCTTTTTAATTTACAGAAGTGCGACCACACTTTTGTGAATTGGTATTAATACTCACAAATTTCGATGAACCCAAATCCAAATTTTTTAGAAGAGCGACGCTTTGCCTCTCTCTTCTAAAAAAATTAGGATTGTAGTACAGCCTTAAAATTTATCCTAGTTGGTGAAATATGATGAATGACATTGGTAAATACCGCTTTGTTTGTACCCTCACCCTCAGTGATATTTTGGGTCAGGTAATTGTCTGGTTAGGTGTGATTTTTGCGGCTTTAGCATCAGCACTTTCGCTAATGAGTAAGCCTATTTATTCCTTTGGTGCAGTTGGGTTGATCGTGGTAACTTCACTCCCTTTTTTACTCTTCACCTTCGTTACAACCTTGTTTAATCACATTGATATTGTGCCTCTAACAGAAGAGGAAATTAAACAAAATAATTCCAAAATATCAGGTGTCCGCAAAACCGCGATCAAAGCTTAAGTTGAGTGCAATTTGCTACAAGAAGAGTGGGCGCTAAGCGCCCACTCTTCTTGTAGCAAAAATCGGCTTCATCATCAGTACTGCACCCTTCTTGTTCCTATAGACATTATGAGCATTGTTTGCTAAATCATTAGCTAAGAATTTTAGTAATGAGGCTTTAACTACTGTGCGTCAGCTTAATTTTGTAGTCATTTTTATCGTTGCTCTTGCTTTAGTACTGTTTGCCTTAGAAAATACGTCACCCGCATCCATCCAAATCATCCCTGGGCTTAAAGTGGCTGCGCCGATCTCCGTCGAACTGATTTTAGCAATGGGGTTAGGTGCAGTTTTAGCTTGGATATTTAGTGTTTGGTCAGGATTACAAAAATCGATTGAAATGCGGAATAAAAATGTGCAAATCCAGAATTTGCAAGAAACTGTGCAGAATTTAAGCGTGGAGATTGAGGAGCGTAAGCGCCTAGTTTCCGCCTCGGCAATCGATGTGGAAATCGATGAAGAGAAGTCTAAAGGCTAAGACAAAGGGCGCATTTGCGCCCTTTGTCTTAGGTAAATTTATATAAAAATAATTTTGGTATTTTCAGCGTCTTCGGCGCTGAAAAATACTAAGATTGGTGTTTTGAAATCCCGCCAGCGACGGAATTTCAAAACACCGATTTATACAATGAGAATTGCTCAGACAAATTAGATTTTCTGGCATTTCGTCGCGATCGATGATATTTTTAAACATCCGCTTCTTGTAAGCTCCATGACCCTATCGATCTCTGAGTCAGTTACCAAAGATGCCATTGCCCTCCTAATTGATCTTGCAGAACGAGGCGAGATTGATCCTTGGGATGTGCAGGTGATCGATGTAGTTGATCGCTTTTTGTCTCGCTTAATTGTCAGCGATCGCCATGATTTATATGATTCAGGTCAGGCGATGCTCTACGCATCGATGTTGGTCTTACTCAAAGCCAACTCGTTATCGGATATGCAATCAGCCTATGACCAAGAAACTAATGCCGAAGATGAGCAGGATGAACTAGAAACCGAGATCATCACTGACTCAATGCGACTGCCCACGGATTTTGATAAACGGTTGCGCCGATTGCCTGTGGCTTTGCCCCCAAAAGCTCGACGGATTACCCTAGAAGAGTTAATCGCGCAGATTGAGGCAATCTCTGAAATAGTCGATCGCAAAACTAGTAAACCCACCAAACGCCCAAGCCAAAGCAAAGTTGCTCGTAAAGCTGCTATGAAAGCGATCGCGCAGCTTGCCCACAAAGAAAATTTATCGGAGATGGTTGAGGAGATTGAGCATTATTTTTTGCTTCATCCCGACGAAGAGATTGAGATATCTGATCTAGCAGCAGTATTTAATGATCGGGTGGGTGTATTTTGGGGCTTATTGTTGATGTCTTCTCAATCCAAAGTGGAGTTATTCCAATCAGAGTTTTATGGCAAAATTCAGGTTGTGCCAACAATTAAGTCACCTAAGTCACCAATAATCAAAGAATTGCCATTTCCTAATATTTCAGCTAACTCCACAGTAGACTCTCCTCAGTTACAATTAAAATTTGCTGAATTAAAAGAAGTTTCGTGAAACATCTAATTTTGCCTGACCATCATCGCCCTCAACGCTTGGCAACAAAGTTTTTGGTGGGAGTAAGTATAATCTTCCTCAGTCTAACTAGTCATGTGTCCGTATCTTTAGCGCAGGTAAATAACACTGTTTATAGAGCAACGGCGATCGCTAGTGGTGTAGACGTGAATGATCTTCTGACGGATAAAGATATTCCGACAGGACAGAAAGGGTTTGCCCGTGACTACATAATTAATGTTCAAAAAGATGAACGGCTGGAAATATCAGTAACTTCTGGTAATTTTGATACGGTACTGAGTCTGTTAGATAGTAAAGGTGAAGTAGTTGCCGAAAATGATGATGCTGTCGGTGATAGCACCAATTCACTGATCTTTTTTAAAATACGTCAATCGGGAAGTTACACTGTTAGAGTTTCTTCTTTTGGGGGTAGTAGTGGCGGCAAGTTTACACTGAGAGTTAACAAGCTGCAAATTATCAAATAGTTGCAGTGCAAAACACTGCCATTTTCTTTGAGATTTATGATGCTTCATCACTCATAAAAGGTTTCTCATGGGCTGGTTTGATACTTCGCCAAATGTAGTCACTATAGCCTTTGCCATCTAATAGAGAGAACAAGATCGTGTGATTTTGGCAGGTTAAAATATGCTTTGCCATTTCTTTGCGATCGCCGCGATCTACTACTGCAATAATCCTCTCAAAGTCAGCCTTAGCAGCATCTTCAATTTGTTGATACTGAGCGATGAGATTCGCCTTAGTTTCTTTGACCCAATTGTAAAATTCATCGGGCACTCGCTCTAAAATATCCTCAAAGGGAGTTTGATCGCGCAACATTTCCCAAATTACTTTGCTAGTAACTTGAGTCAGTACACGATGCAATTTTACATAATCAGTAAACTTAAACTTCAGCCGCAACCCACTGGCAAAGCGAATTACGAATCCCTCTTGATTTTGTTCATTAAGATTGGCGATCGCTTCTAGATCTTTTAAGCCATCATACTTTTTCGCGATCGGGAATCCCAAATGCTGAAACGACTCAATGGCATGTTCTTTTCCTGATTCAGTTTCAATTACTGCCAATAATACCAAACCTTCAAAGTCTCCATAATCGACAACTATGCGATTAGCAGGATAGACAATCTCAAATAGATAGGTTAGCGATTGATCTAGTAATGGAATTGCGCTTGAATATTGTGATACTAAGATTTGGTTGGCTTTAATGGCTTGGTCAGAGTTAAAGCTACCTCTAGAAGCAATATAGGGTTGATCCTGATACCAATATAAAATCCCCAGAGAGCCATCAATCTTCTCATACACATCAAAAGGTTCTGCGGGAATCGCTTCTTTATGTTCTTGCAGATTAAAAAATTTAGATAAAGGTCGAGCCGTGATCGCGCCATCACGATTAAGAATTAAGCCCCGACATTGGATCGTTTCAGGAGTCCATAGGCGATCGTACTGCGCTTTAGCTGTGTAGTTATAGATAAATAGCTCACCACTGGAATGAGGCCGTTTGGTGATATATCCTTCAGTAATTAGTTGATCGATTTTCTCCAAATTGATGGCACTCATTCTATAGTCCTTAATAATTTAAGTAACTGCAATCATACGACGGGAGAATTGTTGTTTTTCAGCACCTATGGTGCTGAAAACCTTAATATTGGTTTCGGTGAAAGTCAGCCG
>JBJTVM010000565.1:0-11646 GCA_046081205.1 Pseudanabaena sp.
GTAGCTGTCACAGGCTAGCAACCCTGCTGGAGCGGACTGACGAGATATGTTGCAGAGGTCACTTGCATCCGCTCAGCAGGAATGTTATATCGAAGCGATACGCCCGTTAAAGTTATCTATTTTCATCTGAGAATAGGCAAGTGCAAATGGTTGGCTTCGTTGTTGAGTTTCGAGAAGTTATCGGCGATCGCAAAGATAAATGATAATTAAGCGATCGCGTTTAAATACAATAGTAGTGATCGCCTTTAATTTTTGGACAGGCGATCGCATGGATAAATTAGCACTCTTGCTATAATACTCAACAAGAATATGTAATCCACAACCTGCTAAAGGTCACCACACATGGCTACAGTTCAGTTTAAATCAGAGATCAGCATTGAACTCGATCAACTACTTGCTGGTGTAGCACAGCTAGACACCCCTGACTTAGAAAAATTACTCATTCAAGTTCGACATGTACTTGCACATCGCCAAAATCCTAATCTACCTACACTAGAAATCGAACTACTGCAAAAAATTAATCAAACCTTACCCGACGAAGTACAACAGCAATACAACGACTTAAGCGAAAAAATGCGATCAGGAGCGATCACTCCTAACGAACATCAAGAACTGCTCAAACTTATCGACATTGTTGAAAAAAATGATGGAGATCGCCTGCAACATCTAATCCAGCTATCACAATTACGCAATATTTCCTTGCCCGAACTGATGCAACAGCTAGATATTCATCCTCAACCAGTCCATGTCTAGACGATACATCACTGCCACAGAAGAAAGTCAAATTATAGAACGTGCCAATCGTCTCTGTGAATATTGTCGAAGTTCTATGGACTATTCCGCACAACCATTTGTGATTGACCATATTATTCCGATCGCTGAAGGTGGGAAAACAGACTTAGAGAACTTAGCCTTCTCCTGTGGTGGATGCAACGGACACAAATATACAAAAATCCAAGCGATAGATCCAGTCAGTAGAGAAGTTGTATCTCTTTACAACCCAAGACACCAAACTTGGCGAGATAATTTTGTTTGGAGTGATGACTTGCTTCAGGTAGTTGGACTAACCGCGATCGCAAGAGCTACTATAAACGCGCTTCAATTGAACCGATCTGGAGTTCTCAATATGCGAAGATTGCTCCTCATGGCAGGGCTACACCCACCTATTGACGAATAATCGTGACGATCTTTGCGATCACCTTCAATTTTTGGATATGCGATCCCTGATCCAATAATGCCTTATTAAATAGCCTCAACAGCTTTTGTGCAGCACTTGAATCCAGAGAAGTGATAGGCGATCGCTTTCAGGATGAGTTCCGCCGCAAAGACTAATACTTATTATGCGATAAGTGCGATCGCGGCTTAGTTTGTTTAGATGAGTGGCAATCCCACAGTCTAATTTATTAAACCCAAGTATCACTTAATCAGGAAAAATTCTCATAGTCATCATGACTACCAATCCAAAACCAAGTTACAGAATCACCATAAAGAATCCCAAGTGCACGATAATTTCTCGTTATTCTGACAGACCAAATCGATTCCTCGGTATTAATACATTTAAAATGTAAAGATGGGTGAAAAGCATTATCCGCCCATAGGCGATAAGCCTTTCTTGCGCTTTGCCTGACATCATCATTTAGCTTGCGGTACTCAATCCAAAAAGAAGGCAAAATAGAAGACTTCATAACTGGTTGAAATCAAGAGCAACCGCCTTACCCTCGGCAATTTCTTGTTTAGCAAGTCTTGCCGCAGCCACTAACTTTGACTGACTTTTTGCAAATGAGTTATCCCATTTAATTTCATCTTGTAGATCATTAATATATTCTCGCAAATGATCGGTAACTCTCTCCTGTAAACTGGCTGGCAAAGACTCCATAATTTTAACCAAGGTTAAAATTTGAGGTGATGATATGCTCATGACTTTTAGTTATGAAGTTACACCTACAACGCTATCACAGGTTTATTTGATTTTGCTTCGTATGGGGAACTGCGATCGCAAAGATAAATGATAATTAAGCGATCGCTTTTAACTACACTTGTAGCGATCGCCTTCAATTGTAGGACTTGAGAGCAATTTAAAATCGATAGGCTAGGAATGGAATCAGCATTTCAGCACGGGTAACACCACCATGAATACCCATGATTGTTGTTTGGCAATCCTCTGGTTTCGTCTCTCCCACATGCTGAAAACAAGACCAGCCATTTTTGGGAATTAAAATCAAATCTCCTATGCGATCGCTCATTTCCTCAGTAGGTGGCTGTTCGGGTAATCCAAATAATCCAAGATGGATTGCTTTATCTTTTGGCATTGCTAAAAACCGATCTCTCAAATGAGTCTGAATATAGGCGATCGCTGATTCTTCTTGTCCCGACCTAACATGTAAAAATCGAGCTTGCGACTCACCCGTCGCAGGAGCGCATAGGCATTTCGTCAACTCAGGATGGTGATTCAACCACAGCACTTTATCTGGAGCGATCATCCGTTGTCCATGATCAGCGACCAGTAATAGCACAATGTCTGATCGACCCCGCAATGGCTCAAACAACTCTCGCTTCAACGCAAAATCTAGCGTTGCAACCTCTGCTCGGTAACAAGGACTCAGGGGGCCATACCGATGGGCTGCACTGTCTAAATTCGGAATATAGAGGTGTGTAAAACTCTTAGTCTTCTCCTGAAGGCTTTTCTCTTGAAGGCTGAGCAGACGTTCTCGAAGATGAACAAATCCATCGCTTGCTGTCAGGTAATCAACATACCCTTGTTTACCCGCTTGCGCTCCGCCCGTGGTGAAACGGGTGACGCTAGTTCCTCGAAAGTTGCGCCAGTTGACGATTCCCACATCGACTCCAGCATTCTCCAATGTCAAGTATAAATTCGGGACGGGGACGAACGTGTCTGGATTGAGTTGTGAATCTGGATAGATAGCCGAATTA
The DNA here is from genome assembly GCA_046081205.1 of Pseudanabaena sp. GTDB lineage: Bacteria > Cyanobacteriota > Cyanobacteriia > Pseudanabaenales > Pseudanabaenaceae > Pseudanabaena. Next base: position 2,932 of record JBJTVM010000565.1, read on the forward strand.
GGAGATAAACCTGGTGTCCACCGCAGAAAATTGACAATGCTTCCCACTTCTCGGACATAGGCTTTTGTTCCCATAATGCCATGTTGAGCAGGAGCGTGAGCGGTGGCGGCACTGGTGAGAGCAGTGGCAGTGGTGCTTGGAAAGACAGAAGTCGCAGGAATGAAAAAAGCTTGGGGACTCCTGCAGGCGATCGCGAGTCCAGGAGCATCACCTTCTGCCATTACAGTTTGGAGTTGATCATAACCAAAGGCATCCATGATCAATAGAACCACATGGTTGATGTCATCCTGCTTTTGCCAAGATTCCCACGCCCTGGTCACGGCTGGATTCTCTAACAATAATGGATTGAATGGTGGCAACGCAGCGATAGAAGTTGGCATCTTATCCCCCAGCCAATGCATCGCTAAGGCGGGCACATTCGCCAGTCCCAAGCCATCATAGCTAGGACGGACTGTCTCTGCTTCCAACAATTCAGGCGGCAGCGATTGTCTTTGAAGCAAAGCGGCTTCAGCAAGAGCAGTCACATTGGGAAACGAAGAATTTGCCATGGATATTTTTGAATGGATTCACCATATTGACCATTGTAGCGTGATCGTCTCCTACCTTAATCTTCACGCCCACTAAAGTTGCCTGTTTCTATCCGAGATTGTGCCATCAGAAATAGTTCACTTCGTCATTGAGTTTAGAGAAGTTATTGGCGATCGCCTTCAGGATAAATCCCAACTCCAAGAAAAATAATTGCCTTTACTCAGCTTCCAGAGGAGCCATCGTTAAACCATCTTGCTTCAGTTGAGCGTGATAAAGCTCAGCTTGCTCCATTGGCCCCACCCAAACGATCGCTAAGCCCTCAAAATGCACTTGATTAGTCAACTCCCAAGCCATCTCCTCAGTCATGTTTGGAATATACTTCATCAGGCATTCAGAAACATGCTCAAAGGTATTGAAATCATCGTTTAACACAATGACCTTATATTTTGGGTAAGGCTTGCGTACTACCTCTTTGACGGTATCTTTGACTTTCTCAGGGGTTTGAACAGCAGCAAAAATAGCCATAATCTCAACTCATGCTTTACGTATTGCATTATCGCAAAAAGAAACCATTATTGATTATACCAAAGGACACAATGGCGTAGCCATTGTGTCCTTTCAAAACCCTAACAGGGGTTTGTTTTTAATTCACGGAAGCGTCGCCACACTTCTGTGAAATAGTATTAGAATGCAACTTGGAAGATGAAGGCAGCGCTTTGCGCTGCCTTCATCTTCCAAGTTGCGAAAAGCAAAGCCCGATCGCGGTTACAATCGACAATATAACTAACTACGAGGCTTTCAGCGTGCTAATGACCTTGAGTAAATATAGCGTTTTTCAATCAAGCGAGGTACATAGGTTTACTTCCCCGCCGAAGGCGAGGAAGCAAACCTTTACTTCACAAGCCTGATAAAGGCTATAGCACTGAAACTATGGAACTTGAAGCTCTCAGATCGCACCAGTGGTTTAAGCTCATTTGTGGTGCGAGTTATCAACATTTACCCTCAATTCGCCATCTGGCGCTAATTTATACATTAGCTGGCGCTGATTGCATTGATATGGCTCCTGACCCCGCCACGATCACCGCCGCAAGGGAAGGCATCGCCGCCGCACTAGAGTTAGACACAAAAGTGATCGCCCCTTTAGTGATGGTCAGTTTTAATGATGGCGAAGATCCCCATTTTCGGAAAGCTTTTTTTGATCCTGAGCTTTGCCCCAGCGATTGCAGCAGACCCTGCGAAAAAGTATGCCCCACCACAGCAATAAAGTTTAGTAATGATTACAATGGGATCATGCCAAATCTTTGTTATGGGTGCGGTCGTTGCTTACCGCTATGTCCAGTGCAGATTATTCATACCCGCGAACAGGTCTATGTCCCTGAAGATATTTTTGATGAAGTACTTAACCAGTCAGTTAATGCGATCGAAATTCATACACAGCCCAATCGCACCAAAGAATTTGCCGCATTTTGGCAACGCTTGAGTCCGATTATCCCCAAGCTCAAGTTGGTAGCTGTTAGCTTCCCAGATTGCGAAGATTTGCGGAATTATCTGATGTCTTTACTCGAAGGGATGAATCCCCAACCGCGATCGCTAATCTGGCAAACCGATGGCAGACCGATGAGCGGCGATATTGGCGATGGTGCAACTCGTGCAGCGCTGCAACTAGGTCAGAAGGTTCTGGACTTTAAATTACCCCTTGGCTTTGTGCAACTGGCAGGTGGTACAAATGCGAGTACTGTCCCGAAACTGCGCCAAGCTAACATCCCTGTGGCTGGTGTCGCCTATGGCAGCTATGCTCGTAAAATCGTGATCGATTTTCTGGAAAGTCTGGGAGAAGATGTACCCGATCGCCTTGAAGATCATCCTTGTTTACTATGGCAAGCCGTAGCGATCGCCCGTCAATTAGTTTCGCAAATTAAAGATCGATCCCCCCTACCCCCCCTTGAAAAAGGGGGAAAAGAAAAAAGTTCCCCTTTTTCAAGGGGGATTTAGGTGGATCTAAACCTATGCTTATTGCCCTGCTTTTCATACTTAAAACCTAACCGTACAACCTTTAAAAAGCCTAATGGACTCCATCCGCAAGCAAGTTACAGACAACCTCGATCAACTTCTGGATATTTTGCCCCCACGCATCAAAAGCAGCCTCGAACTCTGCGGCGGGTTAGAACAACTTGTCGAAATTGTGATGGATCTAGGCAGGTTGCCAGAGGCGCGTTATTTTGACAGTACTAAATATCTAACCGATGACCCGATTACCAAAGAAGATTTAGCCGTCTGTGTGCATCAAGTCGGTGAATTTGGCGGCGACAATCGTGCAGGCATCGAGCGCACTCTGCACCGCATCAGTGCGATCCGCAACCGAAAAGGTGAAATCATCGGGCTAACCTGTCGCGTTGGTCGCGCTGTCTATGGCACGATCGCGATGATTCGCGACCTAGTGGAAACAGGCAAATCGATTTTGTTGCTAGGTAAACCAGGGATGGGCAAAACGACAGCTTTGCGTGAAATCGCCCGTGTGCTTGCCGATGACCTGAATAAGCGCGTGGTAATTATTGACTCCTCCAATGAAATTGCTGGTGATGGTGACATTCCCCACCCTGCGATCGGTCGAGCGCGACGGATGCAAGTCTCTCAACCAGAATTGCAGCACCAAGTAATGATCGAGGCAGTGGAAAACCACATGCCTGAAGTAATCGTCATCGATGAAATTGGTACGGAACTAGAAGCTTTGGCGGCGAGGACGATCGCTGAGCGTGGTGTGCAACTTGTTGGGACAGCGCATGGTAATCAACTTGCAAATTTAATCAAAAATCCTACGCTCTCAGACTTAATTGGCGGTATTCAATCCGTCACCCTTGGTGATGAAGAAATGCGGCGGCGCGGCTTACCCCAAAAGAGCATCCTTGAACGCAAGGCGCAGCCAACCTTTGATATTGCTGTAGAAATGTGGGAGCGTTACCGTTGGGCAGTCCATGCAGATGTCGCGGGAACCATTGATATGCTTCTGCGCGATCGCGACCCTGGTCGTCAGATTCGGGCGGTCAGTGATGCAGGTGAAGTTACGACTACCGAAGAAAAGCCCAAAAATCCTGAAGTGATGCGAAATCCTGCAGTCAAGGGCTGGCGAGCTACAGGTAAACTCAAACCACTTCCCCTTGATCCACAGGTGCAAATGCGTTCTGAAATTGCTGATTTGACAAGCAAGATAAGTAACGTGACTGTATCAGAAATAAATGAATCCAGTGATGAGGAAGAAGACGAATTTAGCGATCTTTCTTCCTATGGGGCGATGCGTGAGCGTTTCGGTACGCTGAACGTTTATCTCTATGGGGTCAGCCGCCATCAAACTGAGCAGGTGGTGCAATCGATTAATTTACCAATTGAAATCACTAAGGATCTTGATGAAGCGGATATTGTGTTGGCGCTGCGATCGCAGATTCGCACCAGCTCTAAAGTACGCCAAGTTGCGGAAGCACGTCAGATTCCCATTCACGCGATCAAAACTAGCACCCTCCCGCAAATTACTCGCGCTCTACGAAGGATTTTACATATTGATGAAAGTCCTGCGGATACGATTAGAGACTTGAATATGTTCGCCTATGGCGACTCTGAGGACGAAATCGAAGCCCTCGAAGAAACTCGTCTTGCCGTGGAGCAGATTGTAATTCCCAAAGGTCAACCAGTGGAGTTATTACCTCGTTCATCGATTATTCGGCGAATGCAGCATGAATTAGTGGAGCATTATCAACTGCGATCGGAGAGCTATGGCTCTGAACCAAATCGGCGTTTACGTATTTTCCCCAATTAGCATTTAATTCTTAACTTTTAAAAATGTCTAAACGCAAGCGTTCTAATCCACATCAAACAACTCAGCCACTTGTAGCCCAAGAATCTGTCGCCGCTCTAAATCATGAGCAAGATGCGTTATGGCGGCAAAATCAATGGGTGAAGCTGTTTGCGGAAGTTACACTAAAAATTCGTCAATCTTTGCAGTTTAGGGAGATTTTGCGGGCAACCGTCACAGAGGTACAGCGCATCTTACAAGCTGATCGCGTCCTAATTTACCAAGTTTTGCCCGATGGCACAGGTCGAGCTATTAGTGAAGCTGTTTTACCTGATTATCCAGCTCTTCTTGATTTGGCGTTCCCTGAAGAAGTTTTTCCTACGGAATACCAAGAGCTTTATGCTAAGGGACGGGTGAGGGCGATCGCCGATGTCCATGATCCTCAAGCAGGTTTATCCGAATGCTTAATTGAATTTACTAGTCAGTTCAATATCAAAGCTAAGTTAATAGTCCCGATTCTGCAAAATCTCAATTCCCATCAACAAAATGAAGCTATTGCTCCCAACCAGCTATGGGGGCTGGTGATTGCCCACCACTGCGATCGCCCTCATTACTGGGCTGACTTTGAGCTTGAGCTAATGCAACAACTTGCCGATCAGATCAGCATTGCCTTAGCTCAAGCTCAATTATTGGAGCATCTCGAAGAAATTGTGGAAGTACGCACTGCCGAGTTACAAGAAGTCAACCGCAGTCTTCAGCAAGAAATCAATGATCGGATGTTAGCGGAAGCTGCTCTACGTCGCAGTGAAGAACAGTTGCGATTGATCACCAATGCGTTACCAGTTCTGATTGCCTATGTTGATGAGCATCAACGCTATCGTTTTAACAATAAAGCCTATGAGGATTGGCTAGGACAGTCACCAGCTGATATTTATGGCAGTAATATTCAAACTGTTTGGGGTTCTGAATGCTATGAACGAATGCAAGTCTATGTGAAATTGGCACTATTAGGACAAGCAATTACTTACGAAAATGAGATCACCTTAAAGGATGGACTGCCCTGTTCAGTGAACGTTACCTATATTCCTCACCTTGATGAACAAAACAAAGTCATCGGTTTCTTTGCGCTAACCAGTGATATTAGCGATCGCAAAGCGATCGAACGCATGAAAGATGAATTTATTGCTGTAGTCAGTCATGAATTACGGACTCCTTTAACATCTCTACATAGTGCCTTGAAAATTTTGGCAACAGGTCGTTTAGGAAGCCTGTCTAGGGATGGAAAGCAAATGCTAGAGATTGCTGATGACAATACAGAACGCTTGGTACGCTTAGTAAATAATGTCCTCGACTTACAGCGGATTGAGTCAGGGGAAGTGAAAATGGAAAAGCAGGTCTGTAATATTGCTGCTTTGATAATCCAAGCAACGGAGTCTATGCAACCAATGGCTCAACAACAGGGTGTTATCTTGGCAGCTAAGCCAATTGATATCGAGATTTTAGTTGATTCTGATTACATTGTCCAAGCCCTTACCAATCTCCTCAGCAATGCCATCAAATTCTCATCAACTAATGGTACGGTTTGGTTAACTGCTGATCGCAAATCTGATACCGAAGTGTTATTTTCAGTTCAAGATGAAGGACAAGGAATTCCGTCGGACAAATTAGAAAGTATCTTTGAGAGATTCCAGCAAGTAGACTCATCAGATTCAAGGCGTAAGGGGGGGACAGGACTAGGACTAACTATCTGCCGTAAGATTATTGAACAACATGAAGGTAAAATTTGGGCTGAGAGTGTTCTCGGTAAAGGCAGCACATTTTCGTTTACTTTACCTTTATTATCCGCTACCCAAGAATAAGCAAAAGATGACACATCGCACCGCCTTTTACTTATTCTCTTCCTAGCGACACAGGCGGCTATCCCTACGTTTGCTGTCTAGCGTCAAGAAACCATCATTTCTATAATGGCTTTAGCAACAAATCGTAAAGTATAAAAAAATGGCTGTCAAAAAAGAAGACCCCAAGCGATCGCGTGCAAGACTGATTGGCAATGTCCTATTACTGATCGGCTCAGGATTGCTCATAATAAACATCTTTTTACCAAACTTATTTGCGCCGCCAATGGCGCGTGTTCCCTATAGCCTATTCGTCCATGAAATCGAAGAAGGTAATGTGGCAAGGGTTTATATTGGACAAGATCAGATTACCTATCAGCTAAAGGGCGTTACTCCTGAAATTCCTGGAGATGTAATTTCGACCACCCCAATTTTTGACTTAAATTTGCCCGAGCGCCTCGAAAAGAGTGGGGTCGAATTTGCAGCCGCACCTGTCCAGAAAACAGGTTGGTTCGGGACATTACTTAGCTGGGTCATTCCTCCCTTGATTTTTGTTGGTATCTTCCAATTGTTCAGCCGTAACGGTGGCGGTGGCGCACCTGGTGGCTTGCAAATTGGCAAGAGCAAAGCAAAGGTTTATGTTGAAGGCGAAGCAACTAAAACTATGTTTGTTGATGTCGCTGGTGTTGATGAAGCGAAGCAAGAACTTCAAGAAATTGTACAGTTCCTGAAAACTCCAGAGAAGTATACCAAAATCGGCGCAAAGATTCCTAAAGGCGTACTGCTAGTGGGTCCTCCTGGTACTGGTAAAACTCTGCTTGCCAAAGCTGTTGCTGGTGAAGCAGGTGTTCCCTTCTTCAGTATCTCTGGTTCTGAATTTGTGGAACTCTTCGTTGGTGTTGGTTCTTCCCGTGTTCGCGACTTGTTTGAGCAAGCTAAAAAACAATCGCCTTGTATCATCTTTATCGATGAACTTGATGCGATCGGTAAGGCTCGTTCTAGTGGCGGCATGTATGGCGGCAATGACGAACGCGAACAAACTCTTAACCAATTGCTTACAGAAATGGACGGTTTTGGTGTTGATGGAACTACTGTCATTGTTCTTGCGGCAACTAACCGACCTGAAACCCTTGACCAAGCATTGTTACGTCCAGGTCGTTTCGATCGCCAAGTTTTAGTCGATCGCCCCGATAAGAGTGGACGCTTAGCAATTCTCAAAATCCATGCTGCTAAAGTCACCCTCGACAATAGTGTTGACCTAGAGGTGATTGCTACTCGCACTTCAGGTTTTGCAGGGGCGGATCTTGCTAACCTCGTTAACGAAGCTGCTCTGCTTGCGGCTCGTGCGGGACGCGAAACTATACTACTCGAAGACTTCTCTGAAGCTGTAGAACGTGTAGTTGCAGGGCTAGAAAAGAAGAGTCGTGTACTCAATGAGAATGAGAAGCGGATTGTGGCTTATCACGAAGTTGGTCATGCCCTTGTGGGAGCTTTGAACCCTGGAAGCGGCAAGGTTGAAAAAATTTCGATCGTACCTCGCGGCATGGCGGCTCTCGGCTATACCCTCCAATTACCAACAGAAGATCGTTTCTTGATGAGCAAAGAAGAAATCGAAGCTCAAATTGCCACTCTCCTCGGTGGACGATCAGCCGAAGAAATCATCTTTGGTAGCATTACTACAGGCGCATCGAATGACCTGCAACGGGCTACGGATCTCGCGGACAAGATGGTGACTAGCTACGGTATGAGCGAAGTTTTAGGTCCACTTGCCTATCAGAAGCAACAAAATCAATTCCTCGGTGGTATGGAAATGGCTCGTAATGTCAGCCCTGCAACTTCGGAAGCGATCGATAAGGAAATCAAAAGCATCGTCGAAAATGCCCATGCGAAGGCGCTAGCGATTCTCAATGCGAATCGTGATCTGCTAGAGTCGATCTCTGAGAAACTCTTAGAAACAGAAGTAATCGAGGGTGATTTCCTGTCTGGGTTACTAGCTCAAGTTAAACCCGCTGAAGTTAACGTATAAGACTCAAACTCATAAAAAAGCCGTGCTTCGCACGGCTTTTTTATTGGCTATAAAGATTCCAAAACTATAGCTATATTCACTAGCATTAGGACAAATCAAAAACCAAGAAGTGAGGGGTGGCGCTTCGTGACGCTCCTCACTTCTTGGGTTTTATGTCCTAAACAAAACTAGCATTGATATAAAAACTTAGAAAGCTTCAACAGAGCTAAATCTATGTATTTTATGAAAGGTTTAGCGGTCGTTTTTATAACTTGTAGTAGGGTATTTTTGATAAATTTTTAATGTCTAATTCTGTAAACAGCTTACTCTTGTCAAACAATTCACAATCATCACCTACTCAAGTAAAGGTTTTGATTGTAGATAGTAATGAAAAAGATCGGTCAATTTATCGCTATTACATTCAAACTGATGTTACTACTAATTATCAGATCTTAGAATCTGAGAACATCAAAGATTCTCTGTCTCTTTGGCGATCGAATAGTCCAGATATTGTGTTGCTGGATTTTAATTTGCTTGATGGTAATGGAATCGATCTTTTAGAG
>JBJTVM010000566.1:0-14214 GCA_046081205.1 Pseudanabaena sp.
ATGTTACGTGGAACGGGCTTGGAGACCAAGCCCCTACCTATACAACGTAGGGATTTGGTCTCCAAATCCTCTTTTAAGATGACTTGGAAAAATGATGGCGATCTTTGTTCCACGTAACATCAGATAGTTACATAAAACAAAGGTGGCTGTGCAAAGCACAGCCACCTTTGTTTTACTTGTTGAACACGTTCTGTCTCGAAGCTAGCCTTGCCTTGCCTGAAGCCGCCCATTCTTGCAAAACCTGAATTTCCTGCTGAGCCGTTTGCGCTAATGGCACAATTTGACTAGCGGCTTCGAGGATGTCATCGGTGGTGAAGTCACGATTTTGGCTGAAGCCAATATGCATCGCTTCGATGATCCCCTGTTCAATCTCTGCACCTGAGAAATCGAGCGTTTCATAGGCGAGGCGGTCGATATCGTAAGCGCGAGTATTGTGGGGACGGTATTTGCCTAGATGCACTGCAAAAATCTGCGATCGCTCCTCTTGGTTGGGTAAGCCCACGAAGAAGACCTCATCGAATCGACCTTTACGCAACAGTTCAGGAGGCAAAGCGCGAATATTATTAGCAGTCGCTACCACAAATACAGGGGAAGTCTTTTCTGCCATCCATGTTAAGAAGGTTCCAAATACACGATTGGTTGTTCCTGAATCGCCACGACCTTCCACACCTGAGAATGCCTTATCAATCTCATCAATCCACAATACACAGGGAGAGAGCGCTTCCGCTAGCTGAATCATTTGCCTAGTACGGGATTCACTCTCACCCACTAGTCCCGCAAACAGACGACCAACATCGAGACGTAATAGAGGCAAATGCCAATGGTGGGAAATCGCCTTTGCGGTGAGAGACTTGCCAGTACCTTGTATTCCTGCTAGTAGCAAGCCTCTGGGATGGGGTAAGCCATATTTGCGGGCGCGATCGCTAAAGGCTCCACCTCGTCTTAATAGCCATTCCTTAAGATTATCCAAACCACCGATATCATTAATTTCTGTAGTCGATGGATAGAATTCTAAAATTTGGGTTTGGCGAATACTTTGGCGCTTTTCTTCGAGAATTAGTTCCACATCTTCAGGACTGAGACGACCATTTTCGGCGATCGCTTTGGCTAGTACTCGTCGGATGCGCTCTAGCGATAATCCTTGGCTGGCGCGGACTAAATCATCGATCGCCTGTTTATTTAGTTGCAGATCATTAGCTGAGTTAGTGGAATTGGTGATTTGTTCAATTTCTATTTTCAGTTCGCTAGGATTGGGAAGTGGAAATTCGAGAATTGAGAAAAATTCGCTAAGACTGTCAGGAATACTAATCTGTGAGGCAAGCACAATGATATTTTGTGCTTCGCTTTTGAGCTTACGGGCAAGATTTTTGAGCTTACGCGCGATCGCCACATCATCGAGAAAGCGATCAAAATCGCGCAATACAAACACTGCCCCTTTAGGAGTTTTATCCACAAATTCTAGAGCTTGGAGGGGATTGCGTTTACCAGTACCTGCATCGTTAGGATTGGACTGATAGCCATCGACAAAATCCCAAATACACACGCTACGACCGAGGGATTTTGCCACATTAGTAATCACAGCTTCGACCCGTTCTTCTTCGGCTGAGGGTATATAAATCAAGGGGTAACGGGCGCGGAGGGTCAGATTTAATTCAGCTTCAAAATTCATTGATCAGTAAGCCGTGAGTAAAACGCTAGAATATCTACAGCCTATAATCTAAAGCAAACTATAGCAATATTGTTGTAACTTTCATTTTGTCGTAGAAAAATGAAAACTCAAAATCCTGATTATGCTTATTTCAAAATCGAGCGATATTTCGCATACCTGCCTAGTTAACGCGATCGCTGGTTTACGATCACCATCTTTTTGAAAAACAAGTGCATTGACAGTATCTTTATAAACATTTTTTGCGATCACGCAATCAAAACTGACTGTGATAGGTCAAAACCTTCACATGTAGTTCATTGGCAAGCTTCTTAGAAATTGCTAAACAGCGATTGCTTTATCTCTCGTCCAAACATTCAGCGATCGCATTTAACTCTGTTATTGCTTTGATTAAGCGATCGCGCAAAGCACCGTCCAGCTTGGGATTTTGTAAAGCTACCTCTTGGATAGCGGTTAACCACTTGGCGATCGGGACATGGCTCACTGCTGCGCGTAGTCCCATATTGGTGAGGATTGCTAGGTAAAAACCTTTGAAGTCCTCTGGGTCGCCATAGTCATAGAAGCCGTCCCATAGCTCTAGTTTTTCGGGGGTGTATTCGAGGTATTGATCGAGGGTGATTGGGGTGCGATCGCTTTGAGGTTGGGGGAGGGGTGGTTGGGGCATAAGTACTCAATAAATGAAAATATGATCTTGTTCGGACACAATCTTACAAACTCTAATCTGATTTAGTGACATTCTTGACCGCAAAGCGCTTTTCGCCTGATGTCATTCTGGCGATGCAACTGTTGAGGGATGGCATAAGAGGGAGCATGATCTATTTTTTGACTAAGGAGATCGCTTTAGCAGATTTGACATTGATTCCTTCGAGCAATTCTTTGAAGGACATATAGTTGTAAGAATCAACACATCGGCTACTAAGATTCTCTTGGAGCATCTTTTCTCGTTCGCGCCGAGCCTCTGCATCATTGGGGTACAGCTCTAACCATTGACTATAAGCATCAAAAGCATCATACCAATAGTAATATTTCGCATAGATACGCGCCTTGTCTAGAATGCTACTTTGCGGTTGAATTTCTTTCAGCACATTCGTATTAGATTCTTGCTGAACGAATACAAAGGTACTTTCCAAGCCTGAAAAATCCGTATCGATTGCATCTATTTTCCAGCGTTGAATCTTTCTATTAGGGTTTGCGAAATTGCCAACAGGTAAAGCAGTTTTGTATAGTCCTTCTGCTAAATTTTTCACTTCGCATCTAAACCTGCGAACAGATTGATCTTCATGTAGTTGCATCGTTATTCTCAATGCAAATATGGAAACATTTCGATAGTTTTTGTTCTTACTGAGATAAAAATACAAAGAAGGTTGATGGGAAAGCGTTCGACCACCATCTTTAGGTACGATTGCAATGATGCAATAACTCGGTGGCACATGGAGAGTCCCCCTTTGCTGTAGTTTAAGCCCTAGTCCATATTGTGAATTTTTTTGCTGTGCGATCGCGATCAAGTCATCTCCAAAAATTGCGGGCACAAGTAATAAGCTCAAAACAACATTTGCCCAATTAGTTTGACCTCTTAAGCATTTCAATTTTAGATTTTTAGCCATACATTACTAAGCCTAGCTTTTTCATGGGTTTTATTTTCCACTAGAACGGATTCACTTTTCCAGTCTTTGACCTCAATACCAATAAGGCTCCCAACTGGCGCAGCACGATAAAATCATGGGTACGTCATACCAGATTAGATAATCATCATCAAGTTTCTGCTCCAATCTCACCACAAAGCATTTTTCGCTTGATGCCATTCGGGCGATGTAATACCAATTCACAGAAGTGTAGCGACACTTCTGTGAATTAAAAACCAAACCCTGTAAGGGTTTTGAAAGCACAAAATGGCGTAGCAATTTTGTGCTTTGGTATGATTTCAGGGATATGCAATTTAATAACGCTGATTTAAGGATTTAAACTCACTGGACAATTCGGTTTTTCAGCAGTTTCTACAGGGGCAGGATCGGGTGGAAGAAGCGCGACTATATGGGGGACAGGACGCGGCTCGTAAGCCATGACTGATTTACCTCGATAGGCAAGAGCAGTACTCGCGCCAGAGTCAAGCATGACCACATCACTTAAACCAGCTTTGGCTAATATTTTGCCCAAGCCAACCGAATCGATCATTTCCATGGTTACGCCTATGGTTGGTCTGCCAGAACGATCAATGCCCCAAAAGGCGCGATCGCGGCTAGCATCAAATCCATAAAGCCTACCAAAGGACTCCGCAGGCTGGGGTTTACCATCACGAACTAACCAACCAGCTCCCACAAAAGCGTCCGTCACATCTGGGAGTTCGGCTCTTACCGCTTCTAGGGAATTGTGCTTAGCCGCATTGTAGGGGATAAACTTCACCGCCGTAGGACTGATCAAGACTAGAGGACGACCATTGAGAAGAGGATTTTCACCCTTATTGCCATTGATAAATACTCCAGCCTTACTGGAAAATTGGCTCAATATAGGCCCAATCATCTTATTGCTGTCAAGGTGTTCTAGGGAGAAGAAAGTCCCATCTACCGCCGCGATCGCATTGGGAGTTTTAGTCATAATTTCGGCAACCTGATAGCGGCTATCCGCATGGGTTGTCACAACGCGACCACCATGAACAAGGGTAAGCGGTAACCCGTCAATGGTAACTTTCCGTTTCTCGACAGGACTGGTAAAGTTAATGGTTCCATTACTTACCGTAGGCAAGAGTGCGAGTTGATTAGGAGGAGTTCCTCCAGATGCTTGTTCAATTACTTCATCAAAGCGTGACTGACCAAATCGCATAATTGTCATCAAATCTTCTGACTCATTAGCTGATCGCTCTTGTGTGGGATCGAGACTCATTGATAAAGCTGCTTTGTAACCAGATTTCTTGAGTTTATCTCTGGCAATGTCTGTGAAATCTCCTTCAGGATAAGTAAAGTAATCAATGGAAACTCCTAATTCCTTTTCCAGAACTTTTTTCGATTCAGTTACTTCTTTTTCAATTTCTTTCTCACTGAGATCCTTTAAATTGAGGTGATTGAGTGTATGAGAAGCCACGGTAACAAGACCACTCTTCTGCATCTCCCGTAGTTGATCCCAAGTTGCCTTGGGCTTCGTTCCCCCAGTACCAACAAAGCGCGTATGCACCGACCAAACCGCAGGATAGTTATATTTCTTTAGCAATGGGAACGCATATTTGTACTGCCCAACATAGTTGTCGTCAAAGGTGAGCAATACAGGCTTTTCGGGTAATTGTGCACCAGTTCGTAGATGGTTAACCATTTTATCCATTGAAATTGGAGTATATCCACCTTCTTGGAGCGCTTGAAAATGTCTCTCCAATTCTTCGGGCGTGACATCCCAACTTACATCTTTGGTAGCGGCAATGTCGTGGTACATGATGATCGGGATTTTGGCAGCACGAGCGCGATCGCTAATTTGGGGAAATGGAGCAGGGGTAAAGCTTGCCACTAGATCAGCATTAATCGTGCTGCTCAAGGTTGACAGAGCGGGCAAAGGATCATTGGCGATCGCATTGATCGCTCTGACCTGATAAAGTGAAGCTGTCACCGACTCCAAGGCATTGTATTGACAGAAAGCCCGTGAGTCATTGCTCACTGGAGTAGCAGGATTTAAAGCTATTTCATTGGTGGAGATGTCTGCAGAGGATGGACGATAGGTAACTAGTCGTGAAGCGATCGCTGCACCCATGCCAGTACCGAGGGCAGCCAATCCCAGCACAAGCCAAATCGTGTTCATACTGCCGCTATTATTGCCGTTGCCCCTGCTCATAAAGATTTATAACTTTGTTGTTTTACTAGCGCCTATTTAATCAGAGAGACATCATGTACACAAGTCCCTATACATCACTACGCGCTTTCATCAAACCAAACAAAAGCAGAGAAATTTTTAAAAAGCTTGCTTAGCAAGCTTTTTAAAAATTTCTCTGCCTTAAAAAAGAAGAGGCGGCGCTTTGCGCTACCTCTTCTTTTTTAAGCCCATCCTGCCAGTTGATAAACAAGTAGCCCAATATATTCCTTGATGGCATTGGTTGTATTTTTGAGTGCATCCACAGTAGGGAGCAAATCTAGCACTGCTGCTAATCCTTTACTGTTTTCATTTTGTACTGATAAAAAGTCTGTAGGAACTGCAATGCTCTCAACACCTACTTTACGGAATATTTCCATCGATCGCGGCATATGTAGCGCTGATGTTACTAGCAAGATTTTATTGAGTCCTCTTTTAATGAGGATTTGCTTGGTATTGATGGCATTATCGCGAGTATTAAAAGATTGTCCTTCTTGGATAATAGCGCTAGATGGTACACCCATAATTTCGGCGATCGCCGTCATATCTTCTGATTCAGGATTGCCACCATCGCCCAGCCATTCAGCGCGACCACCAGTAACAATGATTAAGGGAGCCTTGCCTTGCTTATAGAGCCAAGAGCCATACAAAATGCGATCGCCTGCCTCATTGACCTCATACCAAGGTCGAGGGGCTATGCGTGGACGAGTACCTCCACCTAAAATAACGATCGCTTCCGCTTGGGGGATATCGGCACTCGGCAAATATTGCCATTCCAGCGATCGCACTAACCACTTAGAAAAAATTTCATTGCTGCTTAGCAATAAAATTACTAATGCGATGCCGATTAGGGTTGAGGCTAAGCGACTTTTTTTAAAGAGACTGATTAATTTATTGGAGTTACTAGAATTGCGCGATCGCTTAGATCTCCATAACAAAATTACTAAGGCGATCGTAATCAGGAGACTTGACAGCCCAAGGGGATAGAAGAAAAGTGGCAAAAGTTTTGATAAAAAAAGCGACACAGTTTAGAGATGGGTTTTAAAGATTTTGTAATGTAGCAAGTTTAAATCATTAGTTTTTCTAAATTTATAACAGCAAATCCCCGAAAGAAGTAATTTTAGTAGCTCGACAAAGCCATACCACTGAAATTAGTTTTTTACTAATCCCTAGGCTCATTCATACAACATTTTGATTTGCAACGCTTTCAAAAATTTTCTTATGGTTCGTTTGATCGGTAATAGCTGTGAATTATTTTAAGCTGGTTTTGAATTAGCGCAATGATTTTGTTTACATTACAGCGCTTTGCGTTGACTTAAACCCTAGAAGAAATTTTGAAAGTGTTGCGAAGCAACACTTTCAAAATTTCTTCTGGATCCCTTAAAGCCTAAATAGGCTGTATGTAAGAATTTTCAGTTTTTTTGATGACGTTAGACGTTAATTGATGCCACTAAAAAATCTTTAAACTATAAGTATTTTATTTTGTTCCTAAACTAAGGATATGCTTTAATGGATATTCAAGGGAATTAGCAAGGCTTTAGTCAAAAATTTAGAAAGTTTCTAAATACAACCAAAGAATATTCTCAATGGGGGGAGGTCGAGTTCACGCCTAGCAATTGGTACTAAATCATGATGCGTGCTGAAATCAACATAGATAATGTAAATAAAGAACAGAAAGGATCTGCTAAAGATCTATTAAAGAGCTTAGAGCTAAGTCGTGATGGATGTGTCTATGTTGTACGCGATCGCATTCGTTGGTCGTTTTATATCGAGCGTGGCAAACTAGTCTATGCATCCCACTCGTTAGATAGTTTTGAAAGATTAGAAAGACATCTAAGAGCGCTAAGTCGAGAAGTCCCGGCTCTAAGCGAAAAAGTGCGATCGCAACTTCGTCTCATGTTTGATAATCCATCTCCAGAGAATGCTAAGTACAAAGTTACTAGCGAAATTCTCTGTGTTGAATATCTTGCTATTCTGTGGCTAGTTGATGAAAATTATTTACCAAAGTCTATGGCAGGTAAACTGATTGCACGGATCATCCAAGAAGTTGTCGAGTCCTTTCTATGTCTACCCGATGGAAAGTTGAGTGGTATCTATTACGAGCATTTTTTAAAAGAGACTTATTGCAATTTATCAATTGAGCGGATCTTAGAAGTAGTTGTCCAGAGACTCCAATCATGGTACAAGCTTGGCCCGACGATTAGCTCCCCCTATCAATGCCCCTATTTAGTCAGTCAGACAACTGCGGAAAAGCGCATGTCTACGGAAACAGTCAAGAGGCTGGGGCAGATTTTACGTGGATTTAACTTTTGTCAGCTAGGTGCAGATACTGGTTGTTAAATAAGTGATGAATAGCTGCAAGACTCATCCACCAAGGATTTATGGCGATTAAGTAGCAAGGTTTCAAAAGGCTTTCCCAGAAATACTTTGAGAGACTTATCCCTCTTTAACAGTCCAGTGCCAAAAACTACGTCTCTAGGGTTTTGGCGATCGCGAAACTGAATTTCCTTAAAGAAGTAATGTATTGTGGCTTTACAGCGCCACAATACGTTACTTCTTTATTGTGTAGTCTGGAACGATCGCATAAATTTTTGGAGTTGACGACTTTCTAGTTCTAAAACTCGACGGGCAAAATCGCGATCGCGATCTAGAAAAGCATCAAAGGCATCCACAGGAACCGCCAAAATTCGTGTAACTTCACTTTCAGCGATGATCGTATTTTGAGAATCACTATGGGCTAAAACCTCCAGTTCATCTAGAGTTTGTCCAGACTTGAGATGCTCAACACGCACTACCTCACCTTGCGAATAAAAATTAATCTTCGCTGAGCCAGTGATTACTAGTAACAACTCACGACAAGTATCACCTGCTTCCGTAATCACCTCATTCGTCGTAAAGGCTCTGATTTCAGCACGATCAGCAAGCCCTACCAATGTCTCACCATGCATCCGATGGAAGAAGTCACTATTAAAGAGATGTGCCACTTTCTCTAACATCGGAAATGCTTTGAGCGGAGGGGAACTCTCAGACAGAGAGAGTACGATCTTAGCTGTCTCCTGCACTAAGCTTGAAGTTTGCAGACTGCAATTACGAGCGATCGCCTTACTTTGCTCAAGATTAAGTTGAGCGGTAATATACAAACAAGCAGCTTGCATCAAAGGATTTTGATCATCTAGCAAAGGCTCCAGCGATCGCAAAATCTCCTCAATTGAATAATCGATCTGGCAGACAGTTGCTTGTCCTTGCGATGGCTGTAGATACTGCAATATCTCTGGAGATAAGCGATCACTCCACCTCTCAGACTCTAAGGCTTCCACCAAAACTGCTGGCGCTAATTGCCCTAGCTGTTGAGAAACTGCGATCGCATCGGCATCATTCGGGAAAGCCTCTAGAGTTCCTAAAATAGTCCGCACAATTAATTCTTTTTTGTGATTAATGCTCTCCCACAAAAGTCTCAGCACAGTCTGATGTTCTTGAATGATTGGTTGGTGCAGCGATCGATAACAGAAAATCAAAGATGGTAACTGAGCGACTAAAAATTCGGCTCTCCGTAGTTTTCCTGATTCGGGGGAAATGCCATCTAAAATCCAAGCTTCCTCCTGTGGATTAATTGCATACTGGCGGCGTAAGGCTCGCACTTGAGCCGAGTTCTGCTCAAGTAAAGTATCAGCAGAGTTATCAAACTGTTGCTTTTGCAATAGCATCAAGCGTTCCATCGATTTGCGATAGCCCGTCAAGCGAATTTGATTTTCCAGACTACGCTTATGATCGGGATTCAGCAATTGCGGATCTTCAATGCCCAGTTCTTCTAACACTTCACGGTGTTCATCATCAGTAATTCCGAGTTCCTGACGTAACTGTTGTAAGACTTCTAAACTACTGGAAGAATCGACATATCCTTCTTCCAAGGCTTCGCGCACCACTCCTTTATAGGCAGTATGACGCTTTTCTCTAGTGAAGCTAGGCAAAACCTTTGCCAAAATATAAACTTCATGGGTATTCAAATCGCCGAGAGAGCGTCCTTCTAAAAACTGGGAAACATTAAGTTGTAACTTCTCTAATTGCTTACGGAAGCGACTGGCTAAATTCTCCCGTGAATAGAGATCGGGGCTACGTTGCCAAGTTTTATAAACCCAGAGTGTACTGAGCAGCACTAATCCCAAATCATAGATGTATTGCCCCCAAAGTGGCATCAGAGCGACTAACGGACGACCACCAAAAATAAAGAAAAAATTGAAAATAATAAAAGTGCAAAGTGTAAATAGACGATGACGAATTATTTCCCTGGATAACTGGAGATGGCGATCACCACTGTAAACCCTGAGCCGCTTTTCAATCCATCGACCTAAGAAATAACCGATCGCTGTAAAACTACCGAGGGTCAAAGGTACTGCAATTAGTTTAGGAATATTAATTGGTTGCCCAAATAGATAGAAACCTGCGCTAAATAGGGTGTCTAGCTGGTCAGCTTGCCTAGCCCATGCCCCAGAGAAGTAATATTCCCAATTGCCTGCATAGAGATAGTAATAGACAAAATAGCCTACCACTAAGCCCACATAGCCATAGCGGATAAATGACTCTTCAGGCTTGCTCAATCCATCCCAATATACCCGCTCAGAATCAATATCCATGCAGGGATTTTGGCAAGCGACACAGGCACTTTGCTCCTTGCCATCGGGCAGTACTGTCCGACACATTGATTGCGTAATCGACTGATCGCTAGTATGAGCATTGCTGCTAAATAGTCCCCCTGGCTCACTGTAAACGCGCTGTACTGGAGCCATCGGACAGAAATAATTGCACCAAGATTTACCACCGTAGAGATAGCCCGCAGCGATCGCAGCGGCAATGGTAGCCAAGATCCAAAGCGCGAGAATTAAGCGATCGGCATTAAAAAATAAAATCCGACCGCATAGTCCTGCAAATAGCCAGCCAAACTGTACATAGGGGTAATTTTTGCCTAACCATGAGTCGGGCTTGACTTTAGCTAACTCATAGCGAACCTTACCTGTTTTAGCATTTTCGCGTTTAAATTGGCGCTGCCAACCCAAGGAACGAGGGATTTGCGATAAAAATGAGAGTGGACAAATTCGCCGCCATGCCTCATGCCCAAATACTAACAATATGAAAATTGCCGCAGGCACAACTGCCCCCCAGAAGATAGTCGTACCAATGGCATAGGGCTGTTCGGCTATGCATTTCCCTTGTACCGAAATACAACTATCAGTTAACCTTAACGGACTCCAAGGATGGTTGGGAACTGTAAATTGAGGAGTCCATGGATCGTAAAATAATGACGCAACAATCAGTAACCATGCGATCGTTAATATCCAGCGAACCCAATGCATTCGCCGCTCAGATATCTGTCCAAACATAAATATTGTTTTTGATAAAGAATGAGAAAACTCTAATCAAAAAAAGTGTTAAAAAAATCCTGTGTGCAGGATTTTTTTAACACTTTTTTTGATTACACAACACCGACTTTGCCAGATTCCATAATTGGATAAAACCAATGGGGACGCATTAACATGACCGTATCAATTACATGAATTATGCCATTCTCCGCTTCGATATCAGCAGCGATGACTGTGGCATTGTTTGCTTCAAAGCTTTCCTCAGAAATATCTATATCAATTTGTGTACCTTCCAAAGAAGTTAAAGATTTTATGCCGATTAAATCTTCTTTTTTATACTTGCCAGCGACAACGTGAAAGGTCAAGATTCTTGCAAGTTGAGGAATGTTTTGAACTAAGGTGGTGATTGTGCCAGCAGGTAATTTGGCAAAAGCATCATTAGTAGGTGCAAATACGGTGAAAGGTCCTGGACTTTGTAGTGCCTCCACTAAGCTCGCCGCAGAGACAGCGGTGACTAGGGTAGAGAATGATTCGTTACTAACTGCTATATCAACAATTGTGGACATATGTAATTCCTTTTTCTTGGCTTCTTTTTAATAACTAATGTTATACCAAAGAACAAAATGGCTACGCCATTTTGTTCTTTCCAAACCCTCACAGGGATTGGTTTCTAATTCACAGAAGTGTGGCGACACTTCTGTGAATTGGTGTTACGTTGGAATCTGAATGATTGAGGCAGAGGTAATCCCCCTGTAATCGCCCTGCTTTCTTACCGATAGTTCTGATCTTGAACCATGGCAAGTCTAGCGGCTTTGTCCATGCCATATTTGGGATTACAGAAGCGATTGAGTTGTCCTTCAAAGTAATGGCGATTTGCCAAGAGATGCTTAGGATTAGGATCATCTAGTGGATAGAGCAAAGCAGCTCGACCAGCCTGAATAACTGCCGAAGTAACGTTATACATCGATCGCTGAAAACTAATTGCTAATTGAATCAACATGTCATCTTCGCCACGACAATATTGTTTGTAATAGTCCACCAAATATTGCGGCAAAAAATGATACATGTCTTGATGCAAAAGGGTTGGGGGAATACCTGCGGAACCAACGGGAAACTTGTCCGCATACAAAACTCCATAGTGGAAATCAACTTGATCGTCAGGGATTTCGTGGGCTTGGGCATTATAGGACTTCGTACCACGGAAAGGCGAAGTACGGTAAAACACAGCCTCCACATAGGGAAAAGCCGCTTCATAAAGCCAAGTAAATCCCTTAGATTTGGGGACGATATCCAGCCATTCGCCATCAATCTGTACTCGGTGGTAAATCGGACGACCAGCGATCGCAAAAATGCCATTTACTAGAAAGTCCATTGCATCAGGCACTCCCTTAAATCCTCCCTCATCGTAGATATCTGACATCTCAAAGAAGACTGGAGCCATGATTTCCCAGAATAGTCCTAGGACTGAGGTCATGGTGGCTTGACGGCATTGTTCCATAAATAGATCGGGGAACAGCTTATAGAGTCCTAGCATGAGCGGATTCTTTTTGAAGAAAGCACGAATAGCGCGATCGGCATTCTGCTTGTATTCATCCGAGTCCATGTAGTCTTCCAGTTGTCCACCCATGCCACGATGCCACAGCATTGCTCGCATACATTCTTCGGCAAACTCCATATTGATGCGATCGTGGTACAAATGATGGAATATTTTGGGGAGTTTCGCCTTGAGTTCTCCCTTTTCCATAAATTCCAGTAGTTCTGGATGAGCCGTTGCTATGCCACGCCAAATCCGCAGATCTGCATCATCGCCAGCATAGTGATTATGCAAGTCTAGATATTCTTGCGTCAAAAAATATTTAAAAGCAGGCAGTGGTTCTAAAAATACTTGCTCAGCTATGTATAGCAAATCCCGCCAATAGAAATCCATCGGTACAGCATAAGCCTTGTAAAGACCAATAATCTGCATCAGGTTTTCGGGCGTATCAGGGAGCATGGAGCCACCTGCCTCTAAACGATGGATCACCTCTGCATAAGGATGTGTAGAAGGTGGTAGTTTTGTTGTTGGTTCCGTTAAAGTAGCTGTCATCGCTGATTACCTTTTTATCTAAATGGAGGTTTCTAAAATTTATTCTGGACTTGCTTCTAATAAATTGACATCTTCATAAATTGCATCAATTGCAATCTGGAGGTTAATACTTTGCAACTCGACCAATTCTCCTGAGGTATAAGTTTGCAGTACCCAGAACTTCTCACTGCGGCGAAATATTTCTACTCGTTGTTCCCATTGGCTAATCAATACATATTCCTGTAATGATTGTAGAGTTTGATAGTGGGCAAACTTTACACCGCGATCTTTTGATTCTGTGGATTCCGATAGCACCTCAATAATTAGACAGGGATAATTTTTTTGCTTTTTATTGAAGCGATCGCGCTCATCACAAGTAACTAGAAGATCGGGGTAGTAGTAAATATTTTTTGAAGCAATGTTTAACCTCATATCTGAAGGAAACAGCTTGCAATCTTTGCCACGTAAATGATTGGAAAGGATCACAGTTAAATTAGTTGTGATATCGATGTGATCCTCACTAGCTCCAGCCATCGCATAGATCATGCCATTGACATATTCATGCTTTGCTTCTTGCTTTTCTTCCCATTGCAAATATTCATCGGCAGAGACGTAGGTTTTTGGTACAGCAGCTATCATTTGGGATCTCTCCTAAAAGCTAAGGATATTTTCTCATAGGTTGAGTATTGGCTGTTGTCATTAGCTAAGAGAGATGAGTCAGGAACGCGGGCGATGATTTGGGTGGCACTGGTTTCACTCCAACGGACTAGCCAAGAGGGCTGGACACCGAGAATGATAATCAAAGCTGTCAAGATTAAAGCTGGCAACTGTTCCAATCCACTGACCTTGGGATAGTAAGCAGTATGGTTATCCAACTTACCGAAGCAAGTACGATTGAGCAAAATCACAAAATATACCGCCGTGAGTCCAGTACCGATAATTGAGAAGATCGTGGGAATGGGGAACTTACTAAAGGTTCCTTGGAAAATTAGAAATTCGGAGATAAACCCAACTAGACCAGGAATACCTGCGCTAGCCATGCCTCCCAAAATTAGTAAAGCACTAGTAGTAGGTAATCCACGGATCGGATTAAGTAAACCATTGAGAACATCTAAATCCCTTGTGCCAACTTTCTCTTCAATTACACCAACTAAATAAAACAGTAGCGCCAGTACCAAACCATGACTGACCATTTGGATGATGCCACCGACCATGCTGAGGGGTGTAGCTGCCGCCGCCGCAAGCAGAATATAGCTCATATGCCCGATCGAGCTATAGGCAACCATGCGCTTGATGTCTTTTTG
>JBJTVM010000567.1:0-9318 GCA_046081205.1 Pseudanabaena sp.
CTTAAAAACAAAAGGTGTCACATTGCGACACCTTTTGTAACAAAAAATATTAATGGCGGCGCGAAGCGCCGCCATTACTCTTTTGGCTTTTGTCCTCTCGGCGAACGCGCAAAGCGCGGCACAAATGGTGATATCGAACTCACGTTATATTATGAATAAGTGAACTTAGCTACTCATCTATGAATATCCGTATTGGCAATGGTTATGACCTGCACCGACTTGTTAGCGATCGCCGCCTGGTCCTTGGTGGAGTCGAAATTCCTTACGAAAAAGGATTACTGGGACATAGCGATGCTGATGTACTAACCCACGCGATCATGGACGCAATGTTGGGAGCGCTTGCCCTTGGCGATATTGGGCATTATTTTCCACCCTCCGATCCCAAATGGGCAGGAGCCGATAGCATTATGCTCTTGCAACAAGTGCAAGCATTAATTAGCGCACAGGGTTGGCAAGTCAATAATCTGGATGCAATGGTGATCGCTGAAGCCCCAAAACTCAAACCACACATTAAGGCTATGCGCGATCGCCTATCTCAAGCGATGAATTTGCCTATAGATTGTGTCAGCGTGAAGGCAACTACCAACGAAGGCATGGATGCGATCGGGCAGAAAGAAGCGATCGCCGTTCATGCGGTAGTTTTATTAGTAAAAAGTAAAAAGTAAAAAGCTAAAAGCCAATAGCTAATAGCTAATAGCTATTGATTGATTGATTGTATTTATTTTAAAATTTATTTTTTAGGGAAGATGGCGATCGTGAGAAAAAGCATTCAGAACCGAACCAAGGTAAAACAATGGAAAGCAATCGTCTTGCTGCTGGTGATCGGCATGTGTTCGTTGCTGCTTTGGGGTTGTGCGGTCAAACCAGAAGCCCTCAAAAATCGACTCGTAGTTCCACTTGATAGTGACATCAAAACCTTTAATCCAGTTTTAATTGGTGACGCTTACAGTGGTCTCGTTATTGGTTATACCCTCACTGGCTTGATTTCGGAAAATCCAATTACCAAGGATCTAGAAGCTGAACTAGCTGAAAAATGGGAATTTCAGCAGGATGGTAAACAACTTATTTTCACGATGCGTCCCGATCTGAAATGGTCAGATGGTCAACCACTCACGGTTGATGATGTTCTCTTTACCTATCAAAATATTATTTTCAATGAGAAGATTCCCACTGGTACTCGTGATGTCCTCCGAGTTGGACAATCGCAGACTCTTCCCAAAGTTGAGAAGCTTGACGATCGCCGCATTTCTTTTTTACTGAGTGAACCCTTTGCCCCTGCTCTACGCACAATAGGCGGAATTGGCATTTTACCCAAACATGTCTTTGCGCCAACCCTCCAAGAAGATCCGAACGCGCCAGACAAAAAATTAAAATTTCTCGAAACATGGACTCTCAGTACACCTGTTAGTCAGTTAGTTGGTAGTGGTGCTTACATCATCCAGGAATATCGACCTTCAGAACGGGTGATCTATAAACCCAATCCCTACTATTGGCGCAAGGAAAAGCCCTATATCGAGCAATTTGTAATGCAGATTGTCGAATCTCCAGATACAGCTCTGCTGCGATTTAGATCGCAAGATCTTGATATGTATCGCCTTCGTGGTGAAGACTTCCAATTATTGAAGCGTTTTGAACAGCGCGATCACTACAAAATTTATAATGCGGGACCCGCCACAGGGCAAGCGTTTATTATGTTCAATCTTAATAAGGGCAGAAATCCGAAAACCAATGAACCCTTTGTTGAACCCAAAAAATCCAAATGGTTTAATGATGTTAACTTTCGCCGTGCCGTCGCCTATGCGCTCAACCGCGAAGCGATGATTACCAATCTGTCGCGAGGTTTAGCCCAAACCCAAAACTCACCAGTTTCTATCCCTAGTCCCTATTTCTTTCCTCCTGAAAAAGGGCTTAAGGTTTACGATTACAACCATGAAAAGTCCAAAGAGGTTCTCTTACAAGCAGGGTATAAATATAACGCTGAACAACAACTTCTTGATGCTGAAGGTAATCTGGTGCGCTTTACTTTGTTGGCTCCTGCGGGTGGTAGAGTTGCGATGGGAGCACAAATTAAAAGTGACTTAGAAAAAATAGGCATGAAGATTGACTTCAATCCCGTTGATTTTCGGATTATCTCCGATAAACTCGACAACTCGAAGCAGTGGGATGCGACGATTTTGGGCTTTACTGGAGGTGCTGAACCCAATAGTTCGATCAATCTCTGGGCGACTGATGGTGATTCCCATTTGTTTAATAAAGGTCCAGTTGGTGATGAGCCGCCTTTCCCAGGTAGAGAGATCGCTGATTGGGAAAAGAAGATCCATTCGCTGATGATCCAAGGTGCACAGGAACTGGACGAAACGAAGCGTAAAGCCATCTACGCCGAATATCAGCAATTGGTGCAGGAGCAATTACCGTTAATTCATTTAACGATACCTCTGTATTTAGTTGCTGTGCGCGATCGCGTGGAGAATGCTCAACCATCATCATTGGCTGGCAGTACTGGTGTGACGGGTGCATTATGGAATATTGAACAATTGAAACTGAAGTCCTAAATTTGTATACAGCGCTTTGCGCTGATTTAAAACCCAGAAGAAAATTAAAAGTGTCGCTCCGCGACACTTTTAATTTTCTTCTGCGGCGCGAAGCGCCGCCCATCCTTATCTTAAATTTCATTAATTAATTGCAGTAATGCATCGGTGGAGATCTTGCCACTCATATCCGTACCTTCTAGCAAGCTATCTGCTAGATCGCGTTTATGGGTGTGCAGATCGACAATCTTTTCTTCAATTGTTCCCTTTGCCACAAGGCGATAAATCGTGACAGGGCGCTTTTGGCCGATGCGATGGGCGCGATCGCTTGCTTGATCTTCCACAGCGGGATTCCACCAAGGGTCCATGTGGATGACATAATCAGCAGCCGTGAGATTTAAGCCCGTACCGCCCGCTTTGAGGCTAATCAGGAAGATATCCCCTTCGCCAGCTTGAAATGCCTCCACTCGTTTTTTGCGGTCTTTAGCAGGGGTACTACCATCGAGATATTGATAGCTGACTTTTTGCACGTCTAGATAGTCACGAATGATATGCAGATGATCAACAAATTGGCTAAATACTAACGCCTTGTGTTTGTTGTCTAGCAATTCACTGACTACTTCGCCGAAAAGCTGAAGCTTAGAACTGGGTAAGGGAATATCAGGTCTGACCAGTTTGGTATTGCAGCAGGCGCGGCGTAACTTCATGATTTCTGCGAGGACTTGGAGATGTTTTTGTCCTGCATTTACCTCAGTACCGCTTAATTTGGCGATCGCCTCACGACGTAGAGCTTCATAAAAAGCAAGTTCTTCTTTGGTGAGTTCCACTTGCAGAGTGACTTCGGTGCGTGATGGTAACTCCTGCAATACTTGGTTTTTCGTCCGCCGCAAAATAAAGGGCTGAATTAATTTTTTGAGTTGATTGCGAGCTTCGCGATCCTGCGATCGCTCAATGGGATTGGCATAATTCGTGTTGAAATTATCAAGCGAACCCAATAGCCCAGGGTTAATAAACCGAAATAGATTCCACAATTCGCCAAGATGGTTTTCGATTGGTGTGCCAGTCGTGATTAGTTTGAAGCCACTTTGGAGATTCATGGCGGCTTGCGATCGCTTGGTGGCTGTATTCTTAATTGCTTGCGCTTCATCAAGTACAACCGTTTGCCATTGCACTTTGGCTAGCATTTCGCCAACTTCTTCCTGTTGAAGTAATCCATAGCTACAAATCACCATGTCAAAGGGTTGAAGATTGTCTAACACCTTTTGGCGATCGCCTGTGCCAAAGACAATCACATTCAGGGTTGGCGCAAATTTCGCGGCTTCACTGATCCAGTTCATACAGACTGAAGTTGGGGCGACGATCAAGGTTGATCCTTGGGTAGCCCGAGTCAAAATCAAAGCTAAAGACTGCAAGGTTTTGCCCAAGCCCATATCATCAGCTAAGCAAGCACCGACTCCCCAATGGGCAAGCCTTGCTAACCATTCAAAACCTTCGATCTGATAGTCACGCAAATCAGCTTGCAAGGTGGATGGTAACTGCGGTAAAAAATTCCGCATTTCTTTGATTCTTTTGACATGTGCCTTCCAATGTTTATCCACTTTAAGATCGTCAATTTCATCAAC
This sequence comes from Pseudanabaena sp., assembly GCA_046081205.1. GTDB lineage: Bacteria > Cyanobacteriota > Cyanobacteriia > Pseudanabaenales > Pseudanabaenaceae > Pseudanabaena. Next base: position 4,151 of record JBJTVM010000567.1, read on the forward strand.
AAAATCTTCTAAAGCTAGAGCTGCTAGAGGATGGAATCTTGTGCCTGTGCCATGCTTTTCAGAAAGGCGACGAAACTCATCTAGACGTTTGCGGAACTGGTGAGTCAGTGCTAGAAATTGACCATCACCGAGGGGAATAAAACGGCTAGGAGTTTTATCGAGAAGTTCCAACAGATGCTGCATGTTCAACACCTTATCGTCGCCCAACTGTAGCTCGCCTTCAGCAGCGAACCAGTCGCGACTTTGATTGATCGACATCCGAAAGTTGCCAAAATCAGCACGATGGCTAATTCGCATTTTCTCACCTTCTGGCCATTCCAAGACAATGCGATCGCCTAATGCTTGTAGTTCCAGTAATAATTCTAAACAAAATTCAGGATCATCAATTGTCCATTCATTCTCGTTTTCCTCAAAGTTGCCGAGGGTTGGGCAAGCAGCGATTGCCTCATTCGCTAGTTTTTTCTCTTCTTTTAAGTTACGAGTTGCTTGCAAGCGCTTGCCATCTATCTCCGCCAGCACCGTTGCGCCGCCAGTCCCTGGGCGGTAGTATGACCCCGCATTGGCAAAGGGTCTGGCTAACACTGCAACTTTCAAGCCTCCCCCCGCAGGCAAGATATGTACATGGGGTTTGCTATCCGATGGCACTTCTTCGGCATCGCTGACACCACCACCTATGTCCGAATGTACCGTCACAATCGAAGAGATGCCATGAATGGCGGCAAGCACTTTCTCTTTGGCGGCAACGGGAATTTCGAGGCGATTTTTTCTGCCAATAATTTCGGTGATGCGGCGATGAGATTCATTTACCTGTGTCACTTTGAGGCGGGTGGGACTTTCCTTGGTAACGACAAAGTTCTGTCCATCTTTTAATTGGGGCGAGAATTCTAAGACTAGGCGATCGCCTTTAGTTGCTTTGACGAGCAGTTCTGGTTCTCCTTTAACAATATCGACGCGAGTAGTTGGCGAATCTTCCCAAAATACTAAGGGATGTCCAACTAAGGCGCAGATCGTATTTTCATCAAATTCATATTGACTCTGTCCATAATAGCCATGATAGGAATAGACTTGGACATGGGAACAAACTAGAACATCCTGTGGAGTCATATAGGGAAATTCATGTACTGAATCCTTTAGGCGCTTCACCGCAATATTGCGCCCCGCACTCCATACGCCCTTCGCATTAATTTTCTGCTCTCGCGGCTGGATGGTACAAGTTCCCTTACTAAAAGTAATAAACCAAACTAGCCTCTGTGGTGAATTACTGGTTGATTTTGCTTGATCCTGAGGTGATTTACTGAGATTTAGCAATGCATTCAGACTTAATTCCCAAGTTTCCTGTGGACGGATCAAATTGACAATTGTGGCAATTTGATTGACCTGCCGTAGTTTTTGAGCATGTTTTTGATGAATAGAATTAGTTGCAAGTCCTCCCAATAATTCTGCGGATTCCATAGAAATCCAGTGATAACCTGCATTTACTGATCGCTTGAGCAATGGCTCGAGAATTCTCGGTAACTCGATCCTAGATTTTTCGGGGTTCACCCAATAGAGACAGAGCGCACTAAAAAATGCTTCCAGACAATGACTTTCAGTATGATTGTGAATATATTCACTACTCAGCAAATCCTTTTGGGGAATATCGCCTAACTGGAACTTCAAAACCCTTTGCAGTCTGCTATAGGTGACTTGTAACCAGTGGTGTGTCTGCTTTGCCATGATCGCCGTATAGGCTTCAGCTTCACGCATACTTTCAGCAGTACCTTCCTGAATCAACGCTAATATAAAAAATAGCCCTGGTTCACCACTGAAGTAAACTTGACGCTTGCCTGTAGCCTTTCTGATCATCTTTAGGGATTGCCGAAACTGGGCGATCGCATATTCGCGCTCGCCTTTCAGAAAATACAGCCAAGCTAACAAAGCCTCACCTGCATCTTTGTAGTCGTTTGATAGATGATTGTAGGCTTCTTGAGCCGTCTGCAAATCTGCCCGTAACAGACTCTGCTCCATCAATATCAACAACAGTTGATCGGTACAGCGATCGCCATTTGACTGAAACTCCTTTAGCAAAAGTGCTAGGGCTTCATCGGTTGGCTTCAACTTGAGCATTCCATTCGTCACAATCGTCGCCAAAGCGATTTCATAGAATTCAAACTGTAAGGCCTGGACCCATTCAGCATCAAAGGGATTACTACAGGCTTGGTATAAAATTGTATCTAAAGTAATTTTCTGTTGAGAATAGCCAAAGCGATAAAAGTCTTCAAACTGCTTGGTGACAAACTTGATGTCTTGGCGGTAAATCCCAATTCTAACTTCACGAATAAACTGTGATTCACCCCTGAAAGTCCTTGCATCAATTCTACCGTAAGTCGGTACAGGGATTTGCGATTCAATCACATTCACAATCTTCTCAAATTGCTCTGACTTTACGGCATCCCGCATCACAATATCGATTAGAGAGGCGTTGCATTGAGCTCCTTGAGAACGATCTTGAGTGAGCAGGTGTAATTTTAAAAATCGATCAATATATGCCTTTAAGCTTATTCCTGTAAAGTGCTTGTTGTCTTTGTCCTTAAGTCCAAGCTGAAGAAGACAATCGAAGTATGTACTGCGATTAACTGGTTCATAAGCGATCGCAAAAATCTGGATCATCTGTCGCTCTAGATCTGACAATTTGTTATAAGTTTTTGTCAGGCTTTCGTAGATTTTGGCAGAATCAGCTAAAGAGTCAGGCATATCAGGGTTTGGAATGTGACTAGGTGACTAGAATAATTTGCGATCGGTGGCAACAAATACAATCCAAATTTTGGATTGTATTTGTTGCCAAATAATAATCTTAGCAAAAATCTGGCTTTCAATACAGATCTGAGAAGCCATTTAAAAGATAATTTGGTTGAATTTATTGGCTGTAATCGCCTAAATCACAGTCCACCATGTGCGATCGTTACATTCCCATATAATGAATCTGGGCTGAACAAATCCCCGACTTTTTCTGTAAAGTTGAGAGATACTCTCTGGCTTTGTAGAAAAAGTCGGGGATCTCAATTTCTGTCAATGAATCTATGCCAAATCGTTCCATAAATTTTGTACAAGGGCGTTACTACCATGTATACAATCGTGGTAATAATTGCCAAACGATATTTTATGACAGGGAAAATTACCTTTATTTCTTAAGGTTGGCTCTTCACTATTTGGTTGATGAAGATATCTCGATTTTGGCTTATTGCCTGATGCCTAATCACTATCATTTCTTGGTGGAATGTAATGGAAGTAGTCTGTCAGGAGCCATGCAGCTACTGTCTCTTACCCATACCAAGGGTATTAATAAGCGTTTTAATCGTGTTGGTTCGTTATTTCAGGGAAGATTTAAGGCTGTTTTGGTTGATTCTGATGAGTGTTTGGTACATTTAGCTTAGTTATATTCACCTTAATCCTGTTAAGGCTGATTTAGTGAAGTCTGCTTCTGAGTGGGAGTTTTCAAGTTTTAGTGAATATGCAGGTATTAGAAATGGAAGTTTGCCTTCAATGGATTTAGTGCGTTCGATGATTGGTTCAGACGAGGATTATCGTGCTTTTTTAAGTGGATGCAGTCTTTCTTCAATTCCTCAGTTGAGGGCTTTGATGTTAGACGAATAATGGTAGAGATTCAGTAGTGTTTGAGATCCCCGACTTCTTTGGTGAACTTGAAAGGTATCTTTGATGAAGTAGAAGAAGTCGGGGATCTTGGCTATAAATGAGAGATTTGTGGATGGTAGTGGGGTTTCAGTATACAATACTAAATCTAGTATTTAACAAAGCACTCAAGATTTCGACTCATGGAAGACAAGTTGATGTTAATGATCCCAGGTCCAACACCTGTGCCTGAACAGGCACTGTTGGCTCTGGCAAAAGCTCCCATCGGACACCGTAGCGGTGATTTTAGCAAGGTCATGGCAGATGTGACCGCCAAGCTTAAGTGGCTACACCAAACAACTAATGATGTATTAATTCTCACCGTAAGCGGTACGGGCGCGATGGAAGCAGGCATCATTAATTTCCTCAGCAAAGGCGATCGCGTCCTTGTTGGAGATAATGGCAAGTTTGGCGAACGCTGGGTCGAAGTCTGTCAAGCCTATGGTGTCAATGTTGAAGTAATCAAAGCAGAATGGGGCAAAGCCCTTGACCCTGAAGACTTCCGAGCCAAATTAGAGGCTGATACCAATAAGGAAATCAAAGCCGTAATTATCACCCATAGCGAAACCTCGACGGGTGTACTTAACGATTTAGTCGCGATTAACCGCCATGTCAAAGCCCATGAAAAGGCTCTGATTATCGTTGATGCAGTCACCAGCTTGGGGGCAATGAATGTTCCCATTGATGAATTAGGCTTAGATGTCGTCGGTTCTGGTTCTCAAAAGGGTTACATGATCCCCCCTGGATTAGGATTTGTAGCTGTCAGTCCCAAGGCTTGGGAAGCCTATAAAACTGCGAATCTACCAAAGTTCTATCTCGATTTGGGCAAGGCTCGTAAAGATGCGGCTAAAAATTCCACACCTTTCACTACTTCCGTGAATATGGTGATGGCATTGCAAGCTTCCCTAGAAATAATGCAGCGTGAAGGTTTAGAGAATATTTTTGCGCGTCACTTGCGTCATCGTGAAGCAACTAGGGCAGCAGTCAAGGCTCTAAATCTGGGCTTATTGGCTCCTGATGATGCGGCGAGTGCTTCGATTACCTCAGTGGTTCCTCCTGAAGGGCTAGAAGCAGAAAAGATCCGCGCCACGATTAAGAAGAAGTTTGATATTGTCATGGCTGGTGGTCAAGATCACCTCAATGGCAAGATCTTCCGCATTGGACATCTTGGCTTTGTCGGCGATCGCGATATTCTCACAGCGATCGCGGCTCTCGAAGCATCGATTTCGGCACTTGGCTATACTAATTTCACCTCTGGTGCTGGTGTAAAGGCTGCGATCGAAGTTCTGAACGGCTAATTTTTATAACATCTCTAAAAAGTAGGGATAATTTGTGAATTATTCCTACTTTTATGTTTAATACCAAATCTCCAAACTAAGACTACAGATATAATAAGGGAATAGTCGAGACAGGAATCAGTCATGACAGGAGTCTACAAGCTGGACATTCAGGAAACCGAAGACGAGCTCAAACAATTGCTCAGAAACCAAAAAACAGGG
>JBJTVM010000568.1:0-1674 GCA_046081205.1 Pseudanabaena sp.
ACCGATAGTGGAGAATGCAGTGCCATCCAATAGATGAGGTTGGCGAGTTGACATAAGCCGCCACCATAGCCAGTGCTGACTTTGCCATTATCTAAAACCATGCCTAGTTTAAATCCTCTCTGTTTGGTGGGATTGCCAACCAAATACCAAAAGGAAAAGACTTGATTGGGCTGAATCACTAATCCATCGATCTGTGTGATCGCAAGGCGCAAGTTTTCGATTTTGTTATATTGCAGCCACATTTCTACATCTTTGAGTTGGCGCAGTAGGATGGACTGATGGGTAAAGACTTGGACTGGTAAGCGATCGCGTCGAAGTTCTGTGGCAAATTGGCGATCGGTTAAAATCCACTCAAGGTGACGTTTGAGAATGTAAAAGTAGCGCCCTATCCATAATCTCAATTTGCTACGTTTGATTGTCTGTTGAAAATTATGGTTTTGCATGGTTTTCTCAAGGATGAGATTGGGACAAGTTTACCAAATACTGAAAATTGCCTTAGTTTAGTCATAGTACCCCATTTTGAGTTTTGAAAACCCTTACTAGATTTGTTTTTTAATTCATGAAAGTGTGACAACACTTTCGTGAATTAGTATTAGTGGCTGCTATCTCCTATCAAGCGATACAATCATTTGAATAGTGGGTAATGATCGCAGAGTAAAATTTATAGCAGTCTATGGCAATAATTATTGATGGCAAAGCCCTTGCAAAAAAAATGCAAAAGGCGATCGCTGAAGAAGTAGCTGAACTACAGCCTATATATGGTCGTCCTCCGGGGCTAGCGGTACTAATGGTGGGGGAAAATCCTGCTAGTGCTGCCTATGTCAAAAACAAAGAAACCGCCTGCCTTAAAGCAGGGATTGCCTCCTTTGGCAAACATTTTCCCGCAAGCGTTACTCAAACCGAACTAGAACAAATTATTGATGAATTAAATGCCGACGATCGCGTTGATGGCATTTTGATTCAGTTGCCTTTGCCCGATAAATTCGATGCGATCGCCCTCTTAAATCGCCTTGATCCCGCCAAAGATGCTGATGGTTTGCATCCCAATAACCTCGGCAAATTAGCGCGAGGTGAGTCAGGCTTGCGGAGTTGTACACCTGCGGGAGTGATGGAGCTATTAGCCGAAGCCAAAATTGATATTGCTGGTAAAAATGCCGTGGTGATTGGTCGCAGTATTCTGGTGGGTAAGCCAGTCGCCCTAATGCTTTTGGAAGAAAACGCCACTGTGACGATCGCCCATTCCCGTACCAAAAATCTTGCGGAAATCACCCGCAAAGCTGACATCTTAATAGCAGCGATCGGTAGACCAGAATTTGTAACAGCCGAGATGGTCAAGCCAGACGCAGTAGTAATTGATGTAGGCATTAATCGTATTACTGACTACGAGGGTAAATCCCGCTTAGTTGGTGATGTGGACTATGCCAGTGTCAGCGAAGTTGCTTCGCATATCACACCCGTTCCTGGAGGTGTGGGACCGATGACTGTGACTATGTTGCTGCACAATACCTTGTGGAGCTATAAACAAAAAGTAAAAAGTAAAAAGTAAAAAAGTAAAAAAGTAAAATTTGGGGTTGCGATCACAAGACATTGCATAATATACATTCTGGATAGAGTAAGCAATTTTGCCCCAATTTCTGACTCTAATTGTTGTCAAAATTGTTGAAGTTATTGGCG
>JBJTVM010000569.1:0-2656 GCA_046081205.1 Pseudanabaena sp.
TGCAGAGATTAACGAATTACCTATAATACAAAGGCACAAAATGGCTACGCCATTTTGTGCCTTTGTATTATAGGTTGGGATTGATATGCTTGACCATCAAGTGACGCTGTTCTCGACGAAATCCTAACTTGGTATAGAGAGCCTCGGCTGGCTCATTCCAATGATCAACAACCAGAGACAGCGATCGCATCCCTTGGCTTTTTAAATAATCTTCAATTACTACAAATGCTTGCTTCCCAAGCCCCTTGCCACGATAATCTTCACGAATATATAGCTCATCGACTAGCCCACAGCGTCCATGATATTCCATACTAAAAAAGGTAGTTAGAGCCACATATCCAATCGGACGATCACGATCGCACATCAACCAAATCACGCCAAACTGTTCATCACTAAGTAGCGCCGTAAAAGCTTTGATAACGCCATCATCAAACGTTATCTTTTCAAATTGATAGAACTCTTGCACAAGTTCCATTAAAGGATCAATATCAATAAATTGTGCTAAGCGAAAATTGAATTCAAATTCACTCATATTCTATACATTCACCTTGTAGTTTAAATTCAATTCATCCCCTGCAACCCCACGAATTCCCCAATTATGGCTCGGAGTCTCAATCAAAATAATTTCAATATCTAATGGAGCAATATCTAATTTTTCTTTTAATCGTTCAAATAATAACCGATAGAGGTTTTTCTTTGCTTCCACAGTACGTCCAGCAAACATCAGGATCTCAATGATGATATATTTTTCTGTGCGATCGCTTGGATGCTCAAAGTTCTCAGCTTGCAATGGAAAGAATCGCTGAAACTTCTTTTCAGGCGGATAATTTAGGGCTTCAACAACGCAAGCGTGAATAGTAGTTGATAGAGCTTCACGATTTTGCTCGATGAAACCAGCATGACCATAGATTTTAGTTTGTGGCATGTTATGGAATTTGATTTGCGTATGTCAATAATTACAAACCCAAACCCGTAAAGTTGCGCCCTGCAGGGGCGCAACTTTACGGGTTTGGTAATTTATTCAGCAAAGGCACTTACTACAAGGTCAAAGATTGAGGATTGGTTTCAATCAACTTGGCTAGATCTTGCAAGAACTGCGCCGCATGAGCGCCATAGATCACACGGTGATCAGCAGTGAGATTGACTTGCATTTGGCTAGCAACCTTGATTGCACCATCCTTAGTTGCTACAACTTGAGGACGAGAACCACCGATCGCTAAAATTGCGCCAGTTCCAGGAGGCAAAATTGCATCGAAGCGATCTACGCCAAACATACCCAAGTTGGAAATGGTGAATGTGCCAGAGTTGTATTCATCAGGTTGCAATTGCTTCGCACGGGCGCGATCAACTAAACCTTTCCAATTGCGAGAAAGGGTATACAAATCAGTTTGGTCAGCATTTTGCAACACAGGTGTAATCAAACCTCCGTCATCCATTGCCACCGCAACAGCAACATTAATATTGCTCTTGTACTCAATACCGCGATCGCTGAGGCTAGCATTTACGAGGGGGTGTTTTTGAAGAGTTACGGCTACAGCTTTTGCCAAAAGTGCAGTCATGGTCACGCCCTTAGATTTGACTTGCTTGTAGAGAGCATCGAGAGCATCGGTTGTAATCGTATAACCCACTCGAAATGTAGGTACTGAAAGGCTCTGATTCATGTTATTGATCACAGCCTTTTGCAAAGTCGTTAAGCCTTGAGCAGTTCCTAGCGCAACGGGAGCAGCCGCTTTAGCAGGAGCAGGGACAGCAGCATTAGTAGATGAAACCTGAGCTACAGGAGCAGGAGCAGGCGTAGAAGCAGGAATTAAAAATGCTTCCACATCAGCAGCAGTAACTCGTCCATTGGGGCCAGTACCAGAAATCTTAGCTAAATCAATACCGTTATCCTTGGCAATGCGCTTAGCTCTGGGAGAAACGATTTGCCGACCTGATGGTGCGACGGTTGTAGATTTGCGAGGAGAGGATACAACTACATCAGGAATTGAAGCGACGGATGCAGTTGTAGGGGAGGAAACTAGCTTAGCAAGTGGCTCTTCAGCTTCTTTTGGTGCAGCTTCGTCACTTTTCTTAGTAGCCTTTTTCTTGGCTTCTGCGATTTCTTCTTTGGTTTCAGCAACATAGGCGATCGCCGAACCAACAGGAGCGGACTCGCCTGCGGGAGTAATGATCACGCCGAGATATCCTTCGTAAAAGCTTTCAACATCCATGTCGGCTTTGTCAGACTCTACAATCACGACAGTTTCGCCTTTTTCCACCTTATCTCCTGGTGATTTCACCCAAGAGGTGATTTTGCCTTCGGTCATAGTGGAGCTAAGCGCAGGCATGAAAATTTCGTAAATCATAGGGAATTTGTAAAAATCTATTGCACAACTAACAAAGTCAATGGCTGTCAACGGCTGGAGTCGCAATGCCATCATAAATCTTAACTTGTTTTTGCGATCGCTTATAGCAATTCTCAGTATTAAGGGTTTTACAGCGCTTTGTGCTTACTTAAAACCCAGAAATATTTTTGAAAGTGGCGCGAAGCGCCACTTTCAAAAATATTTCTGTACTACTCAAAGCCTCACTCAATAGGCTGTAACGTAAATCTAACGTGAATTTCGATATAGCCATTTGCGTCGAATTGACGTTAATGCAAGTGACTATAGCTATA
>JBJTVM010000570.1:0-14090 GCA_046081205.1 Pseudanabaena sp.
GGTGTCAAGGATCGCATCAACGACAGCGTAGAAACCTTTCTTTGAGGCAAGATCAAAGTAAGCGTTCATTTCAGGACGACCATAGGTAGGACGACCCAAGAGGCGGCGGTGCATGTATTCGATCGCCTTACAAACATAGAGTTTAGTCCAGTAGCGATCACGGAAAGTGGGTGACTTCGCCAAAATGCGGACAAATTCACGCACGGATATATCGCCATTTTCTAGCTGAATTTCGGCAACGGTTTGGCGCTGACCAGCATAGGGGATAAAGCCAATGACTTGTAGGTAAATAGCGCGAATTACCGCTTGGGTAGAACTCTCAGAGCTAGTGATGCTTAAGCCTTTAACCGATGACTTTCTAGCACCTTTACCAATCTTGACGTTATCACGTAAGGTTTGATCGAGCTTGAATACCTTGGGACTCATTGGATCAATTGAGCCAGTTGCCGATGGGTTACCAAGTTGGTTGGTAATACCAGCGCCATTGCGGATCAAGATGCGACGAGTATCTTTGCCGAAAGGAGCAGGTGATGCGCTTGGATTGCGAGTTTCTTTGGGGAAAATTGCGCCAAACTTAATTTCTAGAGGATCATTACCAGCACCGTAGACATGCTGATCGGGCAATGGACTCTGGTAAGCCGCAAACAAGGTGATGAATTGGGGAACCTTGCGGAAAGGTGCTGAGTAGTTGAACAAGTCAAACTGAGCGCCCCAGTTTCGAGCAGTTTGAGCTTCCTGTCCGTATCCACGTTGGTAAGGTACGGTTTCTTCGCCGAAGTAGTCACTGTACTCTCTAGAATTAACTAGCGCATTGACTAGGGCGGGTAGACCACCTTTGGAAACAATCGCAAAGTAAGCAGCTACTTCTTCACGGCTCTCAGGTGAGCGCCCAAGAAAATGCTTAAAGGCTAACTCGACGGCGCGGGAGTTGATGAAAGGCAGGAAAAACTGATCGCGGTATAACGGCGATAAACCCAATCGGCGCACAAATTCACGTACCGAGATTTCACCATTTTTCACCTTAGAATCAAGGTCAGAAACTCCTTGACTATAGGCACGGGCGATATCACGCTCAAAAATTTGACGATAGGCTGCTTTGACTACTTCATTTTTCTCAGCCCCAGTCATAGCAGCTTTCATCACAAACTTTTGACGACGCTCTGCTGTGTTGAAGTAGATCTGAGGTAGAGCCAATCCTTGCAAGTCGGGAGAGTTGCGCTGGCGGACTTTGGGTGAAGGGGTTGCAGCCTTGAATTCAGCGATCGCTACATCCATATACTGCTTAATAATTTCAATTGCACTAGGATCGTTCGCGAAATAGCTTGCTGCTGCTTGCTTCATAGTTTGTAAAGCAACGATTGTGGCATCGGTCGAGCAAGCTGCCTCAATGATTTCACGTAAGCCACGCACATTCTGAGCAAGGATATTGGGATCACCTGCGACGATCGCGTAAGTGGCGTAGCGCAAAAACCATGACAAGTCACGTAGGGACTTCTTCATGCGGTCTGCGCCATAACGAGAAATGTTAATCGGGCGGAAATTGGCTGGAGGTGCATCTACAACACCAGTAAGCCCGGTATTACTGAAGAAATTCTTGATGGTTCCTAAAAAGCCACCTTCGCTTGCTTCGGTATAAGTGGTTGTCCCAAGTTCCATGCCGACCTTGACATCAACTACGCGACCAGCACGATCAATTTCAAGCTCTTCTGAACCTTTGGGCTTTTCCAAAAAGGCCATGGCGGCTCCACCCGTAAAAATACGGCTAGCTGCCTTGGATACAATGTTGTCTGAGTTTTTGGTCAAAACCGCAGCTATTTCGATGCGCTTGAGTCCAGATTGAAAGTATGTGGACAGATCATCTAGTTCGCTACGAGTCGCAAAGCGATCTTGTTGCTCTATCTGGGAAATTGTGGAAGTTATAGCGGTCTGATATAGACGAGGGCGGGCATTTACTGCACCACTTGACGCTGTTACGCTCATGTGTCTGCCTTATGATCTTTAAAGGGTATGTAAAAAGTCGAAATAATAACTACCCAGTATAGGGTTTTCCAACTAAATATCTAACTCTATCTCATCAGAAAATGCTGCATTTACAGGTATTTCAACCAAAAACTAACGATAAGTTTTGTAAAGCAAGTACTTATGATGTAACGTCAGTTCGACAAAAGCGAAAAATGGTAAGAATCGCTTAGCGATTCTTACCATTTTTCGCCATTTGCGGTTTGCGAAGCAAGCCGCAAATGGCTATATCGAACTCACGTTAGTATATAAATCTAAACTCAAAAAATCAGATAGCCGATCTTACTGGTGTTAACTATATGGTCGCAACCATTGCTAAGCCGCTTACCCTAGAGGAGTTTCTGCAATTGCCAGAGACTAAGCCAGCTAGTGAGTATATTGATCATCAAGTCATCCAAAAACCTATATCTAAAGGACGACATAGTTGCTTGCAGTATGAACTTTGCAATGCAATAAACCAATCGGCTAAACCGCAAAAAATTGCCTATGCTTTTCCAGAGCTAAGGTGTACCTTTGCCGATCGCTCAATCGTTCCAGATATCGCAGTTTTCCAATGGCAAAATATCCCATTTCTAGAAAATGGCGAAGTTCCCGATCAGTTTAACCTTGCGCCAGATTGGATTATTGAAATTCTTTCACCTGAGCAAAACGCAAATAAAGTTATTGGCAAAATTTTGCTGAGTCTCCAAAATGGTAGTCAATTAGGCTGGTTTCTCGATCCTAGCGATCGCAGTATCCTCACATTTCTACCTCATCAACAACCAATCTTGATGACTAATAGCGATCGCCTGATCACCTTAGAGACAATTTACTTAGATCTCATAGTTGAAAATGTGTTTAGTTGGCTAAAAATGGGTGGATAGGCTCATGCGTTGGAAAATGGTGATCGCGAGAAAGTATCAGTAGCACTAATGAATTGACTATTCGCGCTCAAGAGAATGTCATCGTTGGACAAGATCCTCCGCCCGATTTGGTTTTAGAAGTGGATATCACGAATCCTAGCGATCGCCGTTTACCGATCTATGCGCTTCTCGGCGTGCCTGAAGTCTGGCGTTATGATGGCTATAGTTTGAAGTTTTTAGGTTTAAAAAATGGTGAATATGTTCCTATAGAAAATAGCTTGTCTTTTCCATCTCTACACGCAGCAATTATGGTGGAACATGTGCAGAAGCGATTGCTCATAGGGGAGAGTAAAACTTTAAAAGAGTTTCGTGCATGGGTCAGGGCAAATTATTCATAGCAAGGTGAAGTTTAAATTTGGCAAAAATTTCTGCTTTTACCATCTCTAGCAAGCTCTTAGGGATTCTACATAAAAAAGATGGAAGGCAAAGCCTTCCATCTTTTTTATGTAGTTTCTGTAGGTTCAGTTGACGATTCAGAAGTTGCTGCGCTGGTTGCTGCGGTTTCTTTCTGAGTACGTTTTTTACGCTCAGCTTCCACCATGTCCGCAATCATTTGACGCGCTTGCTCGATCTTTTCAAGATTAGAACGATATAGATCTATATCTTTAATTAGGCGATCGCTACCAAATTTCAGCGTTTCACCCACTAATTTAATCAGTTCCTCACGCTTGGTATTATCAGCGATATCTTCTGGATTGCTAATTTCTAGCAATGCATAGAGCCCTACACCTAGCAAACGACTATATTTAAAATTTTCTTTGTTAGCAATCGTCCTTAATTGTCCAGACAAAGGCTCAAGATTGATGCTAGCGTCTAAGTCTGTCAGGAGGGGTTTAATTTCTTGTGGTGATCGTGTAGCGAGGTCGCTCAGAGTTGCCGCGTCTTGGCGAACGCGATCAGAGTCAAACTGAATCGCTGAACACAATGCATGAAATACCGCAAAACGATCGGTTTCAGGCTTGTACCCCACTGTAAAGCGATCAAAAGTTGTCACAAAACCTAATGCAAAAATTGCGTCATAGGAAAATGTTTGATTGACTTTAAGTAGATGGACTTCCACCAAAAGCTCATCTACAACCCGTCTATAGACTTGATTGACTGGTTTGGGGAAAGCTAAATAAAAATCTTTTTTAGTATCAGAAACAGTACGAACGGTATTCACAGTCAACAAAACCTAAAGACAAGATAACTTAAATTATCATCGCACAGTTAGCCATAGCATCAGTCTATCGCTATAGATAAATTATACCAAAGCACAAAATGGGGTAGCCATTTTGTGCTTTCAAAACCCTTACAGGGTTTGGTTTTTAATTCACAGATTTTAATTCACAGAAATGTAGCTACACTTCTGTGAATTGGTATTACAAAATTACGAGCAGATTTGTGTGTGGTAACTATAATGTTCTACAAATAGAGTCAGTGCGGCTCTGCCACATTTGCTAAAAAAAATTTCTTGATTTGGATTTGAAAGCAACGTGTTGTAATTCTAGGCGATCGCGATATTAAAAATTTTAGGTAAATCTAGCCATGAATTTAGCTCAGCTAATTTCCGAAACCGCAGTAAAATATGCTGACAAACCTGCGATCGCATTTGGAGGCAAAACTTGGACTTATCAAGATTTTGATCTGCAAGTGCAACGTTATGCCGTTCACCTAAATCACCGAGGTATCAAAAAAGGAGATCGCGTTGCAGTCCAACTCCCAAAATGCATCGAATTTTTATTTTTTCATTTTGCGATTCTCTCCATTGGCGCGATCGCCCTACCACTCAATCCCGATTATCGTCCTGAAGAAATTGACTATTTCTTGACGGATTCAGGCTGTTCTTTATATGTGACCACTGGCGATATTTTTAGCAAGGTACAATCAACAATCCAGCATTTATCAGAATTGCAAGTCCTCCTCAAAGAAGAACAACTTCCTCCGACGATAGAAGCTATTTTTCCCAAATATGTCGCAAGTGGTGATGATATTGCCATGATCTGCTACACATCAGGCACAACGGGACGCTGTAAAGGCGCGGCAATTTCCCATCACAATCTCATTGCAAATATGAAGGCGCTACATAAAGCATGGGAATGGAGCGATCGCGATATTCTGCTCCATGTTTTGCCTCTATTTCATGTACATGGCTTGAATGTCGCCGCTTTAGGCTGTCTCTACGCGGGTGCAACCATGATCATGCTAGAGAAATTTGACCCATGCCGCGTCTGGGAGACCTTAACATCATCAAATTGCACCTTGTTCATGGGAGTTCCCACCATTTATCAACGACTGATTAATGAATGGGAAAAACTAGAACCTCAACCAGATTTGCGTAATATGCGCCTATTTGTTTCTGGTTCCGCACCCCTCAGCGATCAACAGTTCTCTCAATTTGAAAATATGACAGGGTTTCGCATCCTTGAACGTTACGGTATGACTGAAACAGGCATGAATGCATCGAATCTTATTGATCCAGAACATCGCAAAGCCAAAAGTGTTGGTTTTCCTCTTGATGGTGTAGAAATTCGGATCGTTAATCGTGATGGTGAGGATGTGGCGATTTCTGAGGTCGGTGAAGTCTGGGTTCGTGGCGCAAATGTCTTTCAAGGCTATTGGGGTATGCCAGACAAAACAGCAGAATCATTTACAGATAGATGGTTTCACACGGGTGATCTGGGATTTCAAGATCCCGATGATCACAACAGACTGTACTTAGTCGGTCGTGCTAAGGAGCTAATTATTACAGGTGGATTTAATGTCTATCCTAAAGAAGTTGAAAATGTTCTTGAATCCCATGCAACTGTCAAAGAATCGGCGGTAGTAGGATTGCCAGATGCTGATTTTGGTGAAAAAGTAGTTGCGGCGATCGCCCTTAAAGAAGCTACTACAATTACCCATGAAGAATTAATTACCCATTGCAAAAGCCGCCTCGCCGCATACAAATGTCCTAAGCAAATATTTTTTGTCGCTGAACTTCCCCGCAATGCGATGGGAAAAATACAGAAAAACCTCCTAGTCAAACAAATTAGCACTTTGCCATAAATTTTCTGATCACACGGCTAAAAAGTAGGATGTAGTGCAAAGCACTACATCCTACTTTTTATTGCGGTTTTCTTGCCAAGCATTACCAATTCCTTGCATCACACCACGCCCAATCAAACCAATGCCTCGACCAATCACATTGGTTAATACATACACAAATCCACTACCAATAAAAGCGATCGCTGATTTTAGTCTTGGTGCGATCGCATCTTGTAATTCCAGTGCTAAAGTAACAGCCAGTTGCACGCCCTCTAGCTGTTGTAGCTCCTGATTACGTGGGGTATAGATGGTTACTCTTTTGATGCCGCGATCGGCAAAGGTTAATAGAGTATGCCGACTTTCAAAGATTAATTGTGGTTCAGTAATATACTTCTCTAAGCGATATTTCCAAGATAAATCATTGCGAAATCTTTCAATTTCACGGGTAGCAAGCAGATTATAGCGATAGAAATTGTGTTTAATTTCTTCGATATTGGCAAAATTATTTAAGAGTGGTTGAATTACAGCATTAGCAATTTGAATAATCAAATTATCTAATATTATCTCTACTCTCTGCATTGCTTCAGGTGCTCCAATTGCAGCACTAGAGTCATCGATTACTAATTCTGTTTCAAATAATAGATGGAATAGAAAATTATCAAATTGAGGGATTTTATCTAAAAATTCTGTCTGTACGATCTCTTCATCCTTAAGTAACACATCGACAACATTAACTTCAGAATCAATGTTACTCATTACATAATATTTACCAAAGAAGTTAATTACTGTATCTTTCCAAATACTTTTTAAAATGTCAGGTATTTTTAGCTCTAACTGTGATGGTTGAATTTGGGCAAATCGTAAATCAGTGATGCTTTGTTCGACTTGGCGCAAAGCAATATATAAAAGTTGACGCTTTTTATCATCTTTTAAGACATCAATTTCTAAAGGAGTTTTACTCAAATTTAATAAGCTAGATTGTAGTTTATTAACTGTTTTATCCCATAGACTTGCTTGAACTGCTAAGACATTATTGCTTGATGTCTGTTCAGATTGACTTTGTGTTGTATTGTTAGCTTTTTTAGGTTCGCGATCGCTTAATTCGACAGGACTAGCAAATATTTCGTCCAGATTAGAAGCTGTATTTGCTGGTGGCACAACTGGTTCTGTTTGTTGTCCCCACAAACGATTTACTAACCAACGTGCCGCTTGTAATTCTCTAGCCTGCCCTGCTAAAACTATTTTGGCAATCTGATCGCCGATCTGATCACTATTGGTACTAGCTAAATTTGCTTTGACTTCAGCTAATACTCGATCAATTCCTCTCATTCCCGACAAGTAGAATTTGCGCTTCACGATCGCCACAATAGTTTGCTCAGGCAAATTTCTGACTAAGCGATTGGATTGCTGAGATTGCCTGATCACAAGTCTTTGGAGATCGTCTAAATATTGATTTCCAAGGGCAACTTGGCGAATCGCAGTTATTAATTCATCGGGACTAGCTCCCTTCAGACAATATCCCTCAACTCCAGCAAGCACAACCATCTCCACTAGCTCAGAAGGCTGTGCGGTACTCAATACCAAAATTGGCAATTGGGGATACTCAGACTTTAAGCGTTGACATAGTTCTAGACTAGCCTGACAATTAATTTCTGCTAATTCTGAATTTTTTGTGTCTATATTTAGATCGAGAATTGCTAGATTAAAATCTACTCCTCCTCGCAAAATCTCTAAAACCTCATCCACCGTCTCCGCTTCAGCCACCACTTCCAATTCTGAAAATTGTGCCAGCCATGATCGCATTCCCATCCGAAAAATGCGATCGGCATCTATTAAAAGTAGTCTATATACCTCATCACTCATTGGGAAACTAGTCAGACGAATTTGAACAATATAGCCTTTTTCAAGCAAGCGAAGTAAGGGTTTGTGTCCCAACCTTCTGCGGAGAAACAAACCCTTACTTCGCCAGACAGATAAACGCTATAATACTCAAATAAATGGCAAAAAGATTGTTAGGATTTCACCGTCATAAGCTGAACTAGTAGAATGCATTCTGACGGTCAGCTTTCCACCGAGCGCTTTTAGTAAAGTTTTTGTAGTTGGCAAACTCAAACTTAAGGTTCCAGTCTCAGGTTGCAGCATCAGCCATTGCCCTACTGCCTTGAGTAATGGTAAATCCCCCCCACTTTGCCGCGTTACTTGTGATTGAAACTGTAGCTTTAGATACTCACCTGCACTGGTTAGGATAAGCTGAATATGACTATCAGGCGGGAAACTGCGAACTAGGCGATCAATTAGCCCATTGAGAACTTGAGAGAGCAAGGGGGCATTGCTCAAAATCGCAGGAATCTCAGTTGGTAAGATCATTTCTAGGGATATCTGCCGTCGCCCTGCATGTTCTTGCCAACGCATAAACCCATCACTCAAGATCTCTTCGATTTGGGTCGCCTCCAACATAATTGCGTAACTATCGAGTTGTGCTGCTTCAAAAATCAAATTAAATCGCTCAATCTGCTCTGTACATTCTGCATCAACGCGATCTAATCTCGTTTTTACTTCTGCAGATATATCTTTACGTCGTTTTAGCGATCGCACCAACATACGGATCGTCGTCAGCGGAGTTCGCACCTCATGGGTAATTGCCTTGATGATGTCAACTTCTTGGATTTCAGGGATCGATAACTCCTGATGAATTGAAGATTGCGCCATTAAAATCGTGCTAAATCTTGCCATAGTTGCGTAAGAAGGCAAGTTAAGCGGAAACTGTTGCAGCTTTTTTTGTAATAAATTCTGTTGATCATTACGCCGAATTCGCGTCAGAAGCAAAGCGATCGCCGCTTGAATAGGATGGGGATGGAGTGACCAAATACAGCTATGACTTTTTGACGATGATAGAACTAAAACACTAAAAATGTCAGTGACTAAAATGCAAAACCATTCTTGGTTGAGGGGATCGGCTTTGGGCAGCGAAACAACTTGAGTGCTGCTAATTGGTAAAGAACCTGTGGGGAATAGTGAAGACTTACTGGTAGTAAATACCCAAGTTTGTAATTCGGGTTGGCGATAGACCGCATTAGGAAAAATATACGGATGATGAGTTAACAAAAAGCCTTTAAGCTGTTGCGTAGAAAATTGCTGGAGAACGGCAATCAGTTGATACCAAAATTCCTTTGCATCAGTTTGATGCAACTCTTCAACGAACTCAAAGGTTTGCAGATCTTGATGCAATGCTTCGTATATTGTCGCCAATCCTGTTGCCAATGTTTCGCCATCCTCAAACAAGCTAGTTATATTGTTTCAAGAAACTGCTCTTTAAAACTATGTAAGTTGCTCTAACGCCAACGTCAATTCGACGAACGCGCAAAATGGTAAAAATTGCACTTTCATTTTTACCATTTTGCGCCATTTGCGCTGCACTTAGCTCGGCCTGGCTATATCGAATTCACGTTAACACCAAAACCTAAAATGGCTATATATTCCTAATTTATTTGTGGTTTTTTGTGGGTTGTGGAAGCGCACCCACTGGGAGTGTGCTTCCACAACCCATTTAGGATTGCTATAAATCAGCACATTGTATTAAGATACCTAACTTTTTCTGAATCAAGGAATGATAACTTGCAAATTCACCAAAAAAGTCTGGGATCTATAGATTTGCGGTGATCCCTTAATGACCTATTTAACTAATTTATTTGGTAAAATTTCGTATAAGTAAAATTACCTTCCTTGAGTTAAAGCAGCTTCAGCACGGTCAAACTCTTGTAACAAGCGATCGCGAACCTTCGCGGGTACTGCACGCTTGATCGAGCCATTGTAGTAACCTGCCAAAGTATTCAAAGCAGTTAGCATTGTTGTGTACGAGTACAAACCGCTCTTTTCGCGATCAGCACGATAACGAGATACATAGGCATTGATTTTGTATCGTGCTGATGTTTTAACCTCAGCACGATTTTCAGCATCTTCTGATAGATTAATCGCTTCTCGCAACGTTTTGATTGTGTCAGTCGTATCAGCGACATAGTTACCTGTCAAACCTGCATTGACAAGCGTTTGTATTTCTTTCGTTGATAACACTTCACTTTTTCTGGTAAACAATGCAGCATTTGCTGATGGTGTAAAACTGCTAATTACCACTAGGAACGCTAATGTAAAAGCGATCGCCGAACGACATAAGCCTTGTAAAGTACCTTTTAAAACTTCTAAAGACTTATATAAGGACTCGTATTTTGCCTTCATATTTATAAAAATACATATTTGTTGTCCCTCTAATCTTATGGCTTTTCGGGCAACCTCCCCTAGTATCCAAAGGAGGGGATCGCAATGTTATGAATTCATGACATTGTGATCCCCTATTAAATTTTTCCAAATAATCGCCAAGATAATTACAGGTATTTGGTTCTAGCTAAGTATTTTTACTAAAAACCCTTGATTAACTTGTCTAAACCAATTGAAGATAACCCTTTCAGCCATTGACCTTCTTCAAAAATTTGTCAAAATGTACTTAGGTTCGTTGCAACTGAGCAAATACCATTAAAAGCAGTTGGAGGTTAATCGTATGGCGAGGGAACGTCCTCCCTTAGAAGAAATGACCTTGCGTCAGCTTCGCAAAGTAGCAGCAGAGCTAGAGATTTCTCGTTATAGTCGAATGCGAAAATCCCAGCTACTAGCTGATATTCAAACTATTCTTACGGCTCAAGGTGCAGCCTCAACCCAAGCAGATCGTAGTAACTCGGAGACACAAGAAATCGTGGAAGCATCGAAGTTTAATTTAGGTAGTGAAGAAACAGAAGAAGCCCTAGAATCACTTGCTGCCATTGATCAAAGTATTGGTGATTTACCAAGTGGTTATGGTGAAAGTCGGATCGTTCTATTACCCCGTGACCCTCAATGGGCTTACGTGTATTGGGATGTGCCTAATTCTCAAAAAGAAGAGTTACGTCGTCAAGGTGGTCAGCAGTTGGCTTTACGTTTATACGATGCCACTGATATTAACTTGGATTACCAAACTCCCAATAACTTACAGGAATACAACAGCGATGAACTCGCTCGCGAATGGTATTTGCCAATCCCCATTAGCGATCGCGACTATGTAGCCGAACTTGGCTATCGTTGTGCTGATGGTCGTTGGTTAGTGTTAACTCGCTCTAAAGTTGTTCACGTTCCCCCAGTATTCCCATCGGAATGGGTAGAAGACAATTTCATTACCGTACCTTGGGATCAAACACTCAAAGGTCAGACCTTCTTCACTCTGGTTCCTCCAGCTAAGAAAGTTGCTCCTGCTCCCGCAGAGACAACTACTACCAGTGATAGCTCCTACGACGAAATCTTCAATATTGCCCGTGAAGCGGAAATTCAGAGAATCTCTGGCTCTCTCTATGGCTCTATGCAGCATGAGTCGGGAATTGGTATGGCTCCTGAGTCTATTAGTTCCTATGTCTTCCCCTCTGGTGCAGGATTGTTTGCTGGTGCTGCAGGTGCAATTAGTGCTAGCGGCATTAACTACTCTGGCATTGGCATGTCCAGCTATAGTTTCTTCTCTAGCGAAGCGCCAATTCGCCCTCGCCAATTCTGGTTAGTTGCTGATGCTGAATTAATCGTCTATGGTGCAACAGAGCCTGATGCTTCTGTCACCATTGGTGGTCGTCCGATTAAGCTCAATGCTGACGGTACATTCCGCTTCCATACTTCTTTCCAAGATGGTATTCAAGACTATCCCATCTTTGCGGTTGCGGCAGACGGTGAACAAAACCGTGCTATTCACATGAAGTTCGAGCGTCAAACCCTTGAACGTCGCACTAACACCAAAGAAGAAGCAATTCCTGAATGGATTAGCTAAGGTTACACACAAAACACAAAAGCCCCGCAATGCGGGGCTTTTGTGTTTTATACCAAAGTACAAAATGACTTAGCCATAATGACTTAGCCATTTTGTGCTTGCAAAACCCTTACAGGGTTTGGTTTTTAATTCACAGAAGTGTGGCGACACTTCTGTGAATTGGTATTATGCCGATCGCTTGAGCGTCACAGCAAAAGTACTTCCCTTGCCCACTTGGCTGATCACATGAATACTACCTTCCATTTTCTGCACTAATTCATTGGCGATCGCCAGTCCTAGCCCTGTACCAGAAATATTGCCATCCGCCTGCCTACCACGAAAACTGCGTTCAAATAGACGTGGTAAATCAGCATCAGGAATTCCTACACCTGTATCTTGGACATAGATATAAACTGTGTCAGGTTTTACATCCGCACCCAACAAAACATAGCCACGCTCAGGGGTGTACTTCAGCGCATTTTCTACCAAGTTGCTGATCGCTTCTCTTAGTCCTGATTCATTGCCTAGTACTTTGGGTAAATAAGAAGGAATATTAGATAAAAATTGAATGTTGCGATCTTGAGCGATCGCACTGGCAAAATTAGTGATCGCTTCTAAAATTTCGCTTAGGTCTATAGGTGCAAGATCTGTGGTTGCCGCAGGTAATAGGGCTTTTTCATGTTCGGCTTGCGGTAGTAGTAATGGTACAGGGCGATCAGCTTCACTAAGCAGATCTTGAATATGCTGAGTTTCGCGTAAAATCCCTGCTACAAATTTCTGATTAGGATCTGACTCAATAATTCGTCGTGATAAAAGTTGAGCAAAAGTGCGAATTGCTGTCAGAGGATTGCGAAGCTGATGTAATAAAGAAGCAAAAAAATTGCTTTGCTCCTCGTAACTACGCTGTTGATTAGCCACTAACCATTGATTGCGGCGATCTAAAGCACAGGCGATCGCTAAAGTATTCGCAATTTGTTGAATTTGCGATTGTTCGTATTCCTGCCAGTCGCGATCATCTCGACCTGTCATTAGAAATCCTAAAATATTCTCCTCATAAATTAATGGCAGCACAAAGCGGCGTTGTTTTACTAAGCCACTACTCCCCATCGATAACATCGGCAAAGTTTCAGGAAAAGCCTCTGGTAGTGCAATCAAACCATCTTCAGGAAATACGGCAACCTCAATTAGATTAGTAGGCATCCCATCAGCTACATTTTCAGTGATATAGATAGCGCTAGCGACTGCACCCAAACTTTGGGTCAGTAGTATAATCTGCGATCGTGCTAGAGCTACTAGATCGGGACTGGCGGAGAGCATGAATAGAGATTGGTAATTGAGGGGCGTAAATCTTAGTATATAGCGATCGCTAAATCAGAAAATTAAGGTCAAGTTTTGTATGACTGTACTTTTTTAACGTCAATTCGACGAAAGCGCAAAATGGTAAGAATCGCTAAGCGATTCTTACCATTTTGCGCCATTTGCGGCGTGCTTCGCACGCCGCAAATGGCGATATCGAACTATTGAAATCGTAAACTATTAAGCATTTCAGAAATCGACAAGTAAAAATACTTAGGACTGAAATCCTTGCTGTGTAGGCTGTCTATTTTTTTATGCGGTTGCCCTGAGAGATGTTACTATTTTTAGCAATTTAATGAATGTGCTTGATACATTCAAACTTCTATGAAGAAATTATCATTGGCTACTATCACCAGCCCTGCATTATTGGCTTCTTTTTTACTGTCAGTCTATCCTGCACAGGCAGACACAAAACAAAGCATCAACACCAATGAAAATGGTGAGCCTTACATATCATCAGTTGTAATTACCAAAGTTGTAATTACCAACAACAATCCCGCTACTAAGTCTAACCGCCAGTCTGGTGAAGATCGCACCAATATCTTAACAAGCGATCGCGTAGGTGATTTGGCAATTAATAAATTTGGCTGTGACTGTATGGGTTGCCGTCAAGCTGTTCTGTCGCTATTCTCAAAGTAATAAACTCCCAGTAACAAAAAAGAGGTGTTAAACACCTCTTTTTTGTTACTGGGTTTTAAGAACTGTGATCGCTATGAACGTTTGAAGGGTGCGCTTCAGTTACACTAAAAGAAGCCATTTTATAAAAAACAAGTATATATGCGGTTAAGTGAAGTTACCCATCCTAACCAATTGCACGGACTGACAATCTCACAATTGGAGTCTATAGCAAAGGAAATTCGGCAAAAACATTTAGAAACGATCGCTGCTACAGGCGGACACCTTGGTCCTGGGCTAGGCGTAGTCGAGCTAACTCTCTCTTTATATCAAACCCTCGATTTAGATCGCGACAAGGTGGTGTGGGATGTAGGGCATCA
>JBJTVM010000571.1:0-3128 GCA_046081205.1 Pseudanabaena sp.
AACAGGAACAAGGAAAAATTTAGTTATGCTCAATCGGGCCAAAACTGCTACAGCCACCAATGTCGGTTTCACTCATGAAGACTTCGCGAAACTCTTAGATAAGTACGATTATCACTTCAGCCCTGGCGACATTGTTGCGGGTACAGTATTTAGCATTGAGCCTAGGGGCGCACTTATTGACATTGGCGCAAAGACAGCAGCGTATATCCCGATTCAGGAAATGTCGATCAACCGTGTCGATCAACCTGAAGAAGTTTTACAGAACAATGAAACCCGTGAGTTTTTCATTCTCGCTGACGAAAACGAAGAAGGGCAATTAACTCTTTCGATTCGCCGCATCGAGTATATGAGAGCATGGGAACGTGTCCGTCAGTTACAAGCAGAAGACGCAACTGTGCGATCGCTTATTTTTGCTACCAACCGTGGTGGCGCACTAGTCAGAATTGAAGGACTACGCGGATTTATCCCTGGTTCACACATCAGCACTCGTAAGCCTAAGGAAGAACTAGTTGGCGAAGAGTTGCCACTCAAGTTCTTGGAAGTGGATGAAGACCGCAACCGTCTCGTCCTCAGCCATCGCCGTGCCCTTGTCGAGCGCAAGATGAACAAGCTCGAAGTTGGCGAAGTCGTGATCGGTGTAGTACGTGGCATCAAGCCCTACGGTGCATTCATCGATATCGGTGGTGTCAGCGGCTTGCTCCACATTTCCGAAATTTCCCACGAACATATCGAAACTCCTCACAACGTCTTCAATGTCAATGACGAAGTTAAGGTAATGATCATTGATCTTGATGCAGAACGCGGACGCATTTCGCTCTCCACCAAGCAACTCGAAGCCGAACCAGGGGATATGGTCAAAGACCCTCAACTGGTTTACGCTAAGGCTGAAGAGATGGCTGCGAAGTATCGCGAACAACTAAATGCACCTCCTGCGGTCATGGAAATTCCTTTGCCTCCTGTGGATGATGATTACGAAGTCCCTGATGCAATGGAAGAGCCTGAAATTCCTGAAGAAGTTGTAGCTGAAGCAGTCACAGAAGCTTCTGCTGAAGCCTAGTCAAGACTAATCAAAAACTAAAAGAGAGTTGAGGCGCAAAGCGCCTCAACTCTCTTTTAGTTTTTATGTCCTGATACACTTGGCGAAGCTATATTTTTGATGTGGTTAAAGGTTATATAAAGTTTGAAAAAGCGTTTAGATGTCTTATTAGTTGAATTAGAGCTTGCCCCATCCCGGGAGCAGGCTCAAAAGTTTATTCGGGCTGGCTGGGTACAGGTCAATCAGCAGGTGATTGATAAAGTTGGTACTGAGGTTAAGGATGATGCAGTGATTTTGGTGAAGCAACGATCGCCTTTTGTGTCCCGTGGTGGCGAGAAACTGGCAGGAGCGCTTACTAAATTTGCGGTGGATTTAGGCGATCGCATTTGCTTTGATGGTGGGATTTCGACGGGTGGATTTACAGACTGTATGCTGAAGCAGGGGGCGGCGAAGGTCTACGGAATTGATGTGGGCTATGGTCAGGTAGCTTGGGAAATTCGTAGTGATAAGCGAGTGGTGTTGCGGGAGCGGACTAATCTCAGGCATCTTGCACCAGAAGATTTATATACTGATGGCGATATTGTTCCTGATTTTGCAGTGTTGGATTTATCGTTTATTTCGCTTACTAAAATTTTGCCTTCGCTATGGAATTTATTGCGATCGCCCCGCGAGACATTATTGCTAGTCAAGCCGCAATTTGAGGCTGGTAAAGGACAAGTGGGTAAAAATGGCATTGTACGTGACTCAAAAATTAGGGCTGAGGCGATCGCCAATGTGTTAGCTACTGCTCAAGATTTAGGGTGGCAATTTCAGGGTTTAATACCTTCGCCAATTCAAGGGCGGACTGGAAATTACGAATATTGGCTATGGCTAAGTGAGCAACCTTCAGAATTAATTACACCTAGTTTTGAGGAGATTTTGTCAATGGCTCATGGCAATTAAATTTCTTATTATTTCAATCTCATAAATTGCGGCAAAATAATAGAATTAAATCTATATAACCTATAGCTTTCAGACATGAGAACCTATCAGCCCAGTAATATTGCTCCATCACAAGGAGTTGCGATATTAGCTATATCTTCTTTGGTTTCAGGTGCAGCGATCGGCGGAGCAACCGCATTTATCAGTAAATTTATTTACTTTATTGTGTTATTCCCAATAGCAATGGGATTTGTATCTGGTGCTGCAATGGGTTTTGCAGTCAAAAAAGGAAAAATTCGGAATCCGATTACTGCTCTTGGTTTAGGTATTTTAGGAGGACTGGTTACCTATGGTTCGCTAATGTATGGACAGTACATTAATTTTCAGAATGAAGTTGAAACGACCCTAGAGCGCAAATACAATGTCACCGATAAAAATCAGGCGAATGAGCAAATCAACAACTTGTTACAGCAAGAAACTGGTTCTTCAGGATTTGTTGGCTTTGTAAAAATGTCAGCCAAAGAAGGAATTACCATTAGTAGAAGAGGTAGTTCCTTCGAGATTAAGGATAATTTTGCTTATTTACTCTGGTTGATCGAGTTGGGAATTGTTGGTTTCTTAGCAGCTTCCATTCCTTTTAAATCTGCAAACGAACCATTCAACGAGCAAGCTAACGAATGGTATGGAGAGAAGCAATGGGTTGGCAGTGCAACGGAAGAATCTAAAGAGGAACTCATTCGTCTCCTAAACATGGATGATATTTCAGGGGCTGCTGCTTTATTGTCTAGTCAGACTGATTTACCGACTCCACGGATTGATGTTTATTCCCAATCCTCTGCTGGTGTTGCCTTTAGTGATTCTGTGATTACAGTTAGCTATATCTCTACCAATGCGAAAAAACAACAAGAATCCAAAGATCTTTTAACTGGGCTGGTCTCAGAATCTCAGCGATCGCTTCTTGTCCCTCAAATTTCTACGTCAACCTCTGAAACTCCCCCAGAAGCCTAAATTTATTACTATAGCTACAGGCACTTGTCTTAGGACAACTCAAGACCCAAGAATTGGATGGTGGCGCGGAGCGCTACCATCCAATTCTTGGGTCTTGAGTTGTCCTAAGACAAGTGCCTGTAGCTATAGTAATAAATTTAGGCTTCTGGGGGAGTTTCAGAGG
>JBJTVM010000572.1:0-4478 GCA_046081205.1 Pseudanabaena sp.
TTTAAAAGCCCGCTGTTGGCGGTTTTCAAAAAAATTTTTTTGGGTTTTTCCAGCCCCGAAGGCGCGGAAAACACCAAAACAGGTCTCATAATGAGAATTGCTGGATGTTTTTACCAGCCATGCTCTATGAGAAAGGCTGGAGTTATGGCTGTAGCAGCGAGATTGTGTGGGGCAATATGACTTGACTTAAGAAATTTCTCCACATATTTGCCCAGCAAATCACCTTCTAAATGCACTAAGCTCCCTATATCCAGATATTTCAAAGTGGTGTTGTCGTAAGTATGAGGGATGACAGCTACCCGAAAATTTGAGCCTGAGTCATTGCAATAGGATACTGTGAGGCTAATCCCATTAATCGTAATGCTGCCTTTAAATACAATGTAACGTGCTACTTCGGGAATTGCCTCGAAGCCTAACTCCCACGAATTGCCAACTAGAGCGCGATCGCTTAATTTGCCAATGCCGTCAATATGACCTGAGACAAAATGACCACCAATGCGATCGCCTACGGCTAGAGCCATTTCTAAATTGACGTATTTTAATTTGCGATCGCCTAAATTAGTACGCCCAAGGGTTTCAGGAGAGACATCAGCCACAAAACTAGTGTCAGAAACTTGGGTTGCAGTCAGACACACTCCATTTACCGCAACACTATCGCCGATCGCAATTTGGGCAACTATATCAGGACAATGAATGATTAGACGCGCATGATTGCGTTGCTCAATAATACCGATGGTTTGAACGAGTCCTGTAAACATTTTAGGTTGCTGAGGATTGGGGATTGGTAATTGGGGATTGAGAAATAGAAATTTAAGTAATTTTTACCATTTTGCGCCATTTGCGCCGCGCTTCGCGCGGCGCAAATGGCTATATCAAATTCACGTTGAGTTAGGTTTCAAATCGGTTAACAGATTAATTGTTGGCGCGGTTTGTTGAGCATGATTTGAGGCTGGCTTGTAGTCACGATTTAGCCAAAATGCGGTAATTCCCACAGCATCAGCCCCAATATAATCTTCACCAAAACTATCGCCAATGTGCCATGCCAAATTAGGCGATCGCTCAAGTTGATGTTTAGCCAAAGCCGACTCAAAAATTAAGCGATCGGGTTTAGCAGTCCCAATCTCAGTAGATATGGTGATCGAAGAAAAGTAATCTTCTAGCCTTAACGCCTTCATGACCGAATAGATGCGACTATCAAAATTTGATAAGACACCCAAAGTAATGTCCTGTTTTTTCCATGTATCCAAAGCTAGCCAAGTATCTTCGTAAATAAACCAAGGCTCAGCCGTAGCAAAGTAAGCATATAGACTTTTAAAGAAAACCTCAAAATCTAAGAAATTTGATAAATCACCTGTTTGGCTAAAAGTTTGCTCAGCAAGCGATCGCCACCATTGATACTCAGCGGTTGGGATTTCAGACTGGGGCATATCTGGAAAAGCGATTTTGGGTGCTGCTTGAAAGGCTTGGTAGAAAGCAAGGTTAATTAACTGAGGATCGAGACTAACATTAAAATCTCTCGCAATTTTGGCATATTGTTCACCGACACTACCTCTCACGCCAAACAGAGTACCAACTGCATCTACAAAAATAACCTGAGGCGATCGCATTATATTTCGGGAAAATTACTGAGATAAACTATTGAATGTACTGATAAAATGGCTGCCAAATCTTGTAAAAACTGACTTTAATATTGTATTTATTGTATTAAAACTGCATTTATTATGACAGATGTCCAGTTTCTAATTATGAGATGGTTGGATTAAGGAGTCCTTTTATGCATATATCCCAACTTAGCCAATTAGTTCTATTGACATTAGTTGCCTGTACTCCTTTATCCGCTTGGGCGCAGACTACTACAATTGACAAGCCATCTGCGCCAACATCGCCAGAGTCATCAAATTCCAATCTCAGACCATTCGTTAAGCTTAATACTGGAGCCCAAACTTTAAGTGTTCGCGAATCTCAAGATACATTTCGTTACACTCTAGGCGCGGGAGACAGTATCAAGATCGAAGTTTTTAATGTGCCAGAGCTTTCAGGAAATCAAACGATCGCTCCCGATGGAACAATCAATGTTTCCTTAATTGGTGCAGTCAAGCTAGAAGGATTAGGGCTAGATGAAGCCAATGCTTTATTGAGGGAGAAGCTAAACCCTTTTCTGGTGCGTAATATTGTCAATATATCTTTGATTTCTCCCCGTCCGCTCAATATTGCGATCGTTGGCGAAGTGAACCGCCCTGGACCTCGTTTTTTGACCTATGTAGGAACTGCGGGTTTAGGAAGTAATGCCGCCACATTAACTAGAGCATTGGAATCTGCTTCAGGAATTACCTCAAGAGCAGATATCAGTAATATTCAAATTTCACGTCGTGATGGGACTCTAGGTCGCCGCATCATTAAAGTTAACCTCCAAGACTTACTAGAGAAAGGTGATATTAGCCAAGATATTCGTATTCTAGACGGTGATTCAATTCTAGTACCACCACTTTCTGAAGCAAGTGCATCCCAAACTCGAACTGTTAGCAACTCTACTTTTTCGCCTGACTCATTTACTATTCAAGTTGCGATCGTTGGTGAAGTAAATCGAGTTGGCCCACAAACTCTGGTTTACTCCAGAACTGGAGTTACTCCTACAGGACTTACAGGTGCAACCACTGCTGCTGGCACTGCATCAGGCGGTGGACCAGTTACCCTCAGCCGGGCTTTACAATCGGCAAATGGGGTAACTGAAATTGCCGATATCCGTAATGTTCAGATTTCCCGTTTGAATGATAAAGGTCAACGTACAATTGTTAAAGCTAACTTGTTGGATTTAATTACTAAAGCCGATCTCAGTCAAGATATTACTTTAACTGACGGTGATCTGATAACTGTACCTCGACTAGAGAAAACAAATCCTGCTGATTATCAGCAAATTGCTAAGGCAACTTTTTCGCCTACAGTAATTACTGTACAAGTAGTCGGAGAAGCAGTTCGACCAGGTCCATTACAACTGAGACCAAATAGTTCTTTTACCGAGGCTATTTCCTTTGCAGGGGGGCTAACAAATGATGCCGATTGGAGATCTGTTGAGCTTTATCGGGTTAATCCCGATGGTTCGATAATGCGCCGCAACCTAGTTGCTGATTTAAATCTTCCATTGAGTGAAGAGTCAAATCCAGGCTTGCGCGATCGCGATGTGATCGTAATAAGACCTTCCTTTGGTGCAAGTATTCTGGGATCTGCCACCAGGTTTCTAGGTAATATTGTTACACCTTTCTCTTTAATCAATAACCTTTTTAGATGATAAGCATGAAAATTATAGTTACTGGTGGTGCTGGCTTTATTGGATCGCATCTAGTTGATCGACTAATGAATGACAATCATGAGGTTATTTGTATTGACAACCTTTATACAGGTCGAAAATCCAACAATGCTCAGTGGATTGACAACCCTAAATTTCGGTTTATTGAGCTTGACATAATCAACCCAATTGAGATTGATAGTATTGACCAAATTTACCACCTTGCTTGCCCAGCTTCACCTGTGCATTATCAATCTGATCCCATTCAAACTGCTAAAACCAACTTTTTAGGAACTCTAAACATGTTGGAATTGGCAAAGAAATATCAAGCACGGATTTTGCTTGCTTCAACATCAGAAGTTTATGGCGATCCCCTAATTCACCCGCAGGTTGAAAGCTATTGGGGTAACGTCAACTGTACAGGCATTCGGAGCTGTTACGATGAAGGCAAGCGTATTGCCGAGACCATAACTTTTGACTATCATCGTCAGTTCAACCTTGAAGTGCGTATTGCGCGAATTTTTAACACCCATGGAGAGAGAATGCTAGAAAATGATGGGCGTGTAGTTAGTAATTTTGTAGTTCAAGCTCTCAAAGGAATTCCACTGACAATCTATGGAGATGGTGCTCAAACCCGTAGCTTCTGCTATGTGTCAGATCTTGTAGAAGGATTGATGCGTTTGATGAATGGAAGTTATATAGGTCCTGTTAATTTGGGTAATCCTGGGGAATACACAATTTTGCAATTGGCTCAAACTATTCAGTACATGATCGATCCAACGGTTGAACTGATATTTAAGCCTCTACCTCAAGACGATCCCCAACGTCGTCAGCCCGACATTTCTCAAGCAAAGTTTCATTTAGATTGGGAGCCAACTGTTCCTTTAAAAGAGGGGCTGTTAAAAACGATCGCCTATTTCCGCGATTATCTCAACACTAATCAATGGCGTTGTTGCATAAAAAGGGGATTAGAAGGTAAATTGTGTATTAAGCAGGAGAAGAGCCCCCCGAAAGATGACACAGAAATATGAGATCCGCAACTGGTCAGAGTATAACGCAGGACTTAAACAAAGAGGAAGCCTGACCTTTTGGATTAGCGAAGAAGTAATCGAAGGATGGTTAAATCAAACATTAAGTGGGAAACGGGGAGCATCCAAAGATTACTTCTTCGCTAATCCAAAAGGTCAGGCTTCCT
>JBJTVM010000573.1:0-13929 GCA_046081205.1 Pseudanabaena sp.
TATCTTAATTTGCAGGGTTACAAATTTCTCATTGCTCTCAATTATTGTTGTATCCATACATTAATCTTTCCTTTACAGGTTTCCCAAACCCTATAACCTTATCACCTTTTCTCCCTTACATCAAATTCTGGTCACACCCAATACAATTTGCTGTTTAGAGCGCCATCAACTTAATCAATGCCTTATTGATGGCAAAGCCTTTGTGCTGTTTGACGGTTTAGACGAAGTTTTCGATCCGCAATTACGCGCCAGCATCGTCACCCAAATCATTCGCTTTGGCAATGACTATAGAAATGTAAGAATATTAGTCACATCGCGAAAGGTAGGCTACGAAATTCATAGTGCTTCCTTTCGTAATGCCAATTTTCAAGAATTTACAATTGAGGATTTGGATGATAAACAAGTTGCAGAATTTTGCGATCGCTGGCACAAACTCGCCTTTACTCTTGAAGAAGAGCGTCAAAAATATCATTCCAGACTCACTAGAGGTATTGCAGAGTCTCCAGCCATTCGCGAATTAGCGAGTAATCCTTTGCTGTTAACGATGATGGCGATTTTGAATCGCCATCAAGAGCTACCGCGAGAACGTTATGAACTCTATGAATCTGCGTCTAAACTTTTGCTCTTAAATTGGGAAATAGAGCGACTAAATCTGCCACCTGACATAATTGGCACAACTGAGAAGCAGGGTATGCTGAGAAAAGTCGCCTATTTCTTGCAATCATCGCCTAAGGGTTTGTCGGGAAATCTGATAGTAAAGACAGACCTGCTTGCTATTTTGGTTGATTATTTAAAGGGTTTAGAAGGGCTTGACAAGCACCGTGAGATTGCCGATCGCATCATTCGCCAACTGCACGAACGTAACTTTATTCTCTGTTTGTATGGGGCTGAAACCTATGGTTTTGTCCATCGGACTTTTTTAGAGTTTTTCTGTGCGGCGGAATTTGTAGATCGGTTTGAGAAAAAACGCGAACTTAGCATCCAAGATTTATGCAATCAGGTTTTAGCTATACACTGGCAAGATCCTACATGGCATGAGGTATTGCGCCTGATCGCAGGGCGGCTTAGCGAAAAATTTGTCGCAGAAATGATCCGCTATTTGATGAATATTTCCATAGATCGCCAAGCCCATCGTGACGATCTGCAACGACTCAAGCGATCGGGAATTGAAAATATCCTATTTGCTGCTGAACTACTCAATGAAGTCCACAACCGTTTACCCATTATCGATACCGCTAACGACCTGCTAGAAACCATCAAAGCCTTCAGCCAAGAAAGTCTCCATATTAATTCGGCAATTGCCCTTGCTAATGCAGTAAATACCGTTTGGCAAAATGACAATGCTGTTAGCGATTGGATGAAACTCGTCCCCATAGGATTGATTGATTTCGATGCTCCCGATGAACTCAAATCTGAAAAAGGTGTAGATTATCAAAAGTTAAGAGATTTATTGCGATCGGCTGAATGGGAAGCGGCGGATAAAGAAACCAATCGCGTGATGTGTGAGGTTGCGGGTAGACAAAAAGAACGCTGGTTGAATAAAGAAAGCATTGATACATTTCCTTGTGCTGATTTACAAACCATTGATCGCTTATGGGTGAAATATAGCGGCGGAAAGTTTGGCTTTAGCATCCAGAAACAAATTTGGTTAAGTGTAGGCGGTAACCCAGAAGCAAGCTATGATATCTACAAAATATTTTGCGATCGCGTGGGCTGGTACGAACCCGTCAAAGAAAATTTCCTAATGTCAAGCCTAGTATACTCACAACAAAATTCTTTTTCCTTTCAGGGAAATTTCCCAATTGTGGAATTTTTTGAGGTTTTCGTTTGGGAGATTATCTCTCTTCTCTCGCGCAGAGACTTGTAAACTGTAGCAGGTGACAAGGAAAAAGTAAAAAGTAAAAAGTAAAAAGTTCTATTTATATTATCGACTTATCGATAAATATTACAAAAATTCAAACCTATTCTCATCCTATTTTTTCCTTTTTCCTTTTTCCTTTTTCCTTGATCAAGCAATTAGCCAACAAGTTAAAGCAGCCGCGATCGCATCCGCCGCATCATCAGGACGCGGAATTGCATCAAGACCTAATTCACGCTTAACGGCTTCCTGCACATCATTTTTATCCGCATTGCCATGACCAGTGAGAGCTTGCTTGATCTGCGGTGGTGAGAACTCAATCGGTTCAATATTGTGTTGGTTGAGAACTAATACGATTACACCTCTAGCCTGAGCTACATTTACCAAATTTCCCATCCGATAAAAGAATAGCTTCTCCATTCCCACCACTTGCGGTTGAAACTGCTCTATCAATGTATGCAGATCTTCGTAAATAGTCTTGAGGCGATCGCCGATTGGTGTTTGCTTCGGTGTCACGATAGTGCCAAATTCCAATAGTTTTGGGGAGGCAGGTTTCTCAACCTCAATCAAGCCAAATCCGACAATTGCTAACCCTGGGTCAATTCCTAAAATCTTCATACAGGCAATCCTAGCACTCAATTGTCTAACCAAACCAAAAGAGAGTAGCCATGCTTCGTACTACTACTCTCTTTTGGTTTGGGTGCAAAGCACTGTAATACCCGTTCCCAAAAGTGTGGTCACACTCTTGGGAATTAAAAAACAACCCCAGTAAGGGTTTTAAAAACACAAAGTGGCGTAGCCACTTTGTGTTTTGATATAACATTGCTTTTGTAGAGATTTGGGTGAATTCAATGGCGATCGCATTACCGAAAAAGATCATGCTGCTTGGCTCTGGTGAACTAGGTAAGGAGGTGGTAATTGCCGCGCAAAGACTAGGTAATACAGTGATTGCAGTTGATCGCTATGACAATGCTCCTGCAATGCAAGTTGCCGATCATCGTGAAGTGATCTCCATGTTGGATGGTGAAACCCTCGAGTCCGTCGTCAAAAAATATCAACCCAATCTGATTGTGCCAGAAGTAGAAGCAATTCGTACTGAAAAATTACTGGAATTGGAAGCGCAGGGCTACACGATCATTCCTACGGCAGCAGCTACCAACTTTACGATGAACCGCGATCGCATTCGCGATTTAGCCAGCAATGAACTGGGCTTACGCACCGCCAAATATGCCTATGCTAAAAGTCTCGACGAACTAAAAACCGTTGCTGACGAGATTGGGTTCCCAAATGTAATTAAACCCGTGATGTCGTCTTCTGGGAAAGGGCAATCTGTTGTCAATTCGGCTGATGAACTAGAACAAGCTTGGGATTATGCGATCGCAGGTGGGCGGGGTGACACAGCCAAAATCATCATTGAAGAATTTATCAATTTTGAAGTCGAAATTACGCTGTTAACGATCCGTCAGTGGCAAGGAGAGACGCTATTTTGTGAAGCGATCGGGCATCGTCAGGAAAGAGGAGACTATCAAGAATCTTGGCAACCTGTCGGCCTAACCTCTACCCAAGTCAAGGAAGCACAGGACATCGCTCGCAAAGTCACCGATAAACTCGGCGGCGCAGGCATTTTCGGCGTAGAATTTTTTATCACCAAAGATGAAGTAATTTTTTCAGAACTTTCACCCCGTCCTCACGACACGGGCATGGTGACTCTCATCTCCCAAAACCTCAGCGAGTTTGAGATTCATTTACGCGCAATTTTAGGTTTACCGATTCCCACGATTGATCTACTCAGCCCATCCGCTAGTGCCGTCATTCTAGCTAGCGAAACCAGCGAAAATATCTCCTTTACAGGCATAGCAGAAGCCCTTGCAATTCCTGACACTGATCTGCGTTTATTTGGTAAACCCGATTCTCGTCCCTACCGCCGCATGGGTGTCGCTCTCGCAAAAGGCAAAGATATTACCGAAGCCCGTCAAAGAGCCACTGGAGCCGCCGCCAAAGTCCAAATTATTTATTAGGTCATAGTGATCCCCATAATCACAATTAAATTTTAAGGATACATGGAGTATCTAAAAACTTAACCTGAGATGGTTTTGACATATCTGCAAGGCTTTTAAGCTATAATGGCAGAGTGTTTTTGAGTCTTTGCTCAAAACATACCTTAGAACACTATCAAGAGCGCTAAAAAGTTTTTTGCAACTTTTTTCATAGCCATCTTGCAAACGACATAATTTCTGGAGTTGTTTACCTTCATGCCTGAGATCGTTACAGAAACTTACAATGCCAATCAGATTCAAGTACTTGAGGGTTTAGAAGCAGTTCGTAAACGACCTGGGATGTACATTGGCACAACGGGGCCAAAAGGATTACATCACCTCGTTTTTGAGGTTGTTGACAACAGCGTAGACGAAGCACTTGCAGGGCACTGCGATCGCATTTTAGTTGAGCTAATGCCCGACGGTTCTGTACAGGTCTCCGATAATGGGCGCGGCATTCCCACAGATATTCACCCCAAAACTGGTAAATCGGCTCTCGAAACTGTATTAACTGTGCTTCATGCTGGTGGTAAATTCGGCGATGGAGGCTACAAAGTATCAGGCGGGTTGCACGGTGTTGGGATCTCCGTGGTTAATGCCCTATCAGAATGGGTAGAAGTATCGGTATGGCGCTTGGATACAGTCTATACCCAAAGATATGAACGTGGCTTTCCTGTTAGCGATCTCATACCTAGTAAGAGCAAAGAATCAAGGCGCGGTACACAGGTACGTTTCAAACCTGATTCACAAATCTTTACTGCCCAAACCGAATTTGAGTACGATGTTCTTGCCAGTCGTCTCAAGGAGCTTGCATACCTCAATGCTGGCGTAAAAATCGAATATAGCGATCGCCGTGGCGCAGAAGTTCGCACTGATATTTTTTGCTACGAAGGCGGTATTCGCGAATATGTTGCCTACATGACCCGCGATAAAGAACCGATTCATCCCGACATTATCTATGTAAATGGTGAACGCGATAATGTTGTGGTTGAAGTGGCTTTGCAATGGTGTATTGACTCTTATAACGATAATGTTCTTGGCTTTGCAAATAACATCCGCACCATTGATGGTGGGACGCACCTTGAAGGTCTAAAAACAGTTTTGACCCGCACTATGAATGCCACTGCGCGTAAGCTGAAAAAGCTCAAAGATGGGGACTCAAATCTGGCTGGAGAAAACGTTCGTGAAGGACTTACGGCAGTAATTTCGGTCAAAGTTGCCGATCCAGAGTTTGAAGGTCAAACCAAAACTAAACTAGGCAATACTGAAGTTAGAGGTATCGTTGATTCCTTTGTGGGTGAGGTTCTCAATGAATATCTTGAGTTCCATCCTGCTGTCGCGACTTCAATTATTGAGAAAGCACTACAAGCCTTTAATGCAGCCGAAGCCGCCCGCCGTGCCCGTGAGCTCGTTCGTCGTAAGTCGGCGCTAGAGTCTTCAACCCTACCAGGCAAGCTTGCCGATTGCAGTTCTCGCGATCCCAAAGAATCCGAAATCTTCATCGTTGAGGGAGATTCCGCAGGCGGTTGTTTTGATGGCGATACACTTGTCGCCCTAACCGATGGACGCAATTTGAGTTTTAAGCAACTGGTTGAAGAGGAAAATTCTGGCAAGCAAAACTTCTGTTACACAATTCGCAATGATGGCACAATTGGAGTTGAGCGGATTATCAATGCCAGAATTACTAAGCAAAATGCTGAGGTGATTCGTGTAACTTTGGACAATGGTGAGCAACTAATTTGCACACCCGATCATCCTTTTATGCTGCGCGATCGCACCTATAAAGCAGCGGCTGAACTCACAACCAATGATTCATTAATGCCTCTCTATCGCAAGCTCTCTAGTAGAGCAGATAAGGGCATAACCATTGATGGTTACGAGATGGTCTGGAATCCCAAATCTGATGGTTGGTTGTTCACGCACATGATCGCCGATTGGTACAACCGATATAAAGGCGTTTATCAAGTTGAAGAAGGTGATCACTGTCATCATCTTGATTTCAATAAACTTAACAACAATCCTACTAATCTTCAACGTTTGCCAGCTTCAGAGCATTTGCAATTGCACCAAGTGCACATTGCCAAAACCTTGCATCGTCCCGAAGTGATCGAGAAATGTCGTCAATTAAAAACTACGCCAGAATTTCGCGATCGCATGAGTCAAAGAATGCAGGAACCTGCAACCAGAGAAATCCTTTCACAACAGGCAAAAGTTCAGTGGCAAAACGCTGAGTACAAAGCTTATATGACTGCTAAGTGGCGTGAGTTTTATGAGAGCAATCCTGAATATAAACAACAAAATCACCAACAGTTAGATCAGAATCAGCGCGAATATTGGAGTAATTCTGAACACCGTCAACAACAATCTACAAGAACAAAAGAGTTTTTTGCTCAAAATCCTCAAGCCAAACAACGCTTATCGGAAACTGCCCAGCAACAATGGCAAGATCCTGACTTAATCGATTGGCGACGTGTGAAAACTCAGGAGCAATGGACAGACAGCTTTAGAGCAAAACGTAAATCAGCTTTGCAACAAACCTATTACCGCGAAACCTTAGCTGCGCTCAAACAGATCGCGGTTGAGAATGGTTGTCTGGATTTAGATGCCTATCGTGCTTATCGAATTGATACTCGCGATAAATCTCTTCTGAAATTTGAAACATTCTGCGATCGCTATTTTGAAGGCAATTCTGACCTTGCAGTTGAGGCGGTTGCTAATTACAATCACCGCATTATCAAGATTGAGAAGCTAACTGAGCGTATTGATGTTTATGACATTGAAGTGCCAAACACCCATAACTTTGCCCTTGCTAGTGGTGTATTTGTGCATAACAGTGCTAAACAAGGACGCGATCGCCATTATCAGGCAATCCTTCCACTGCGAGGTAAAGTTCTCAACATTGAGAGAGCCGATGACAGCAAGATTTATAAAAACAACGAAATCCAATCCCTGATTACAGGTTGCGGATTGGGAATTAAAGGTGAAGACTTTAACGAGTCGCAACTGCGCTACCACAAAATTATCCTTCTAGCTGATGCGGACGTTGATGGAGCCCACATTCGGACTTTACTACTAACATTCTTCTATCGTTATCAAAGAGAACTGCTTGATCGTGGGTTTATCTATATTGGATGCCCTCCACTTTACAAAGTAGAGCGAGGCAAAAATCATAGCTATTGTTATAGCGATCATGACTTGCAAGCTTTAATAGAATCCTTCCCTGCTAATGCTAATTACAATATCCAGCGATTTAAGGGGTTAGGAGAAATGATGCCGCAGCAACTATGGGAAACAACGATGAACCCTGCCACGCGATCGCTGAAGCGTCTCACCATCGAAGATGCTGCCGAAGCCGATCGCATCTTCACAATTTTGATGGGTGATAAAGTTGCGCCGCGCCGCGAATTTATTGAAACCTATGGTTCCAAACTAGGTCTAGCGGACTTGGATATCTAAATAAAAAAGGCGGCGCATTGCGCCGCTTTTTTTATGATTGTTGATTGACAAATTCTCGAAAAGTTTGTGAGGAATCTCGACGCTGGTTTTGATAGTCGCGCAATAACTGTTCAATTAGAGTAGGCAAAGCTTTAGCATCATACTCTGTATAGATTTCTCTACCAAAATTATAATCACCATCGCCTACATAAACTCTATATATTTCTGTGTTAGATCCACCCGTTCCAACCACTGCAATATCGCTGGGATGATGTTGGGCGCAAGACTTTTCACATCCAGAAAAATGGATATTAATTGGGTGATCGAGTTGGATGCAGCTTTCTAAATAAGCGGCTACTTGCTTAGCATCAGCTTGCGTATCTGTATATGCTGATTTACATCCTTTATAGCCAGAACATGCCGCGATCGCCGCATAGGGATGATTAGCGGAAATAGACAATCCTAAATTTAAGATTTCCTGCGTTACCTGC
Source organism: Pseudanabaena sp. (assembly GCA_046081205.1). Lineage (GTDB taxonomy): Bacteria > Cyanobacteriota > Cyanobacteriia > Pseudanabaenales > Pseudanabaenaceae > Pseudanabaena. The sequence goes on from JBJTVM010000573.1 coordinate 7,821, forward strand.
TCAAGATCCACTTCCGCAATATCCGTAATCAGCAAATTTTGCCAAGGTGTTAACCGCAAAGCCCCACCTCCATATTGCTTAGCGAGATTGGCTAATTCTTGCAATTGAAAAGAAGTGACCCTTCCCAACGGAATGACTACACCAATATAGAAAAGCCCCGATTGTTTTTGAGAATGAATCCCGATGTGTTTAAAAGACGCTCTCTCTAAGCGAGAACTTATTGCTTCGTTTAGAGATGTGATCCCCCTGCCTTCGGCATCCCCCTTGCAAAGGGGGACTTGATTATTGGGATTGTCTAAGCGATCCAAAGCCCCCCTTTCCAAGGGGGGTAGGGGGGATCTTAGTTCCTCATCCCCCTTAAAAAGAGCGACTTGATTATTGGGATTGTCTAAGTGATCCAAAGCCCCCCTTTGCAAGGGGGGTAGGGGGGATCCCAGTTCCTCTCTAACTAAACTCAGATATTTCTCTACACCCCAATCATTTAGTAAGTCTCTCAATCTAGGAGGACGCGATCGCGAATATATTTGCTGCTCTAACTGCTGCTCTGTATATTGCTGATAAATTTCTGTTAAAGCCACAAGAGATTCTAAGACTTGATTACGGTGAATCAAAACACCTACTGATAATGGCGAATCACCGCGATCGCCTAATCCTAAATGCAAATCAAAATAAATATCGCCATTAATTTCAACAGCTACCAAACAAATATCATTGGGGCGATCACTAACTCTAATCGATTCGCCGCCATCAAAGCAAATGCTAAATTTATTCGAGAGAATCGCTAATTCAGGATGCTGTAATAGATAGAAATTCCATGCTTTAACCAATGGAATTGTGTTGATTAACGCATAGGCATCGATCCCTGCATTAGGGCTAGCCATGATATTCCGCAAGCCGTCCGTGCTTTCAGTACAAGAGGCAAGTCCATAATCTTGAAGATCTAGCAACACTTCTTCAGGCAAAGCTTGACTAGTGCGGATTTGTAGGTTTGCACGATTGGTAATTTGGAGTTCGCCATTACCAAATTGATTGACAACCTGCACGAGAACTTCGCATTGAGTGGAAGTAATCAATCCCGCAGGTAAACGGACACGCGAAAGAATGCCATCTTGAGCAGTGGTGGCATTAAAGAGACTGGGACAAATAGCTGTAGTAGATTGCAATTGAGAAAATTCCAAAAAAATAATCACATAGTGAAGGCGCAACGCGCCTTCACTATGCCTATAAACAATGTCTATAAACTTAACGCCGCTTCAATTTGCGATCGCTCTAGACTTTGACCGATAAATACTAAGCGCGTTTGGCGAGATTCATCACTAGCCCACAGGCGATCGTAAGATGTTTCGAGGCGATCACCTACGCCTTGCAACACCATTCGCATCGGCTTATTCGGGACATTGACAAACCCCTTGATGCGATAGATTTCCTGTTCAACGATCGCCTGTTTTAGCGATGTTAATAACTGAGTCGGATCAAAGGCGCGATCGGTCACGATATTAATCGAATTAATATCATCATCATGCTCATGTTCTTCTTCATGGTCGTGATGGCTGGGACGCGAATCTAAATTATCCTCAACCGCAGCATTGAAGCCTAAGAGAATCTCAGAGCTAATTTTGCCTTCATCGCAAGCAATTACCTTAACGCCATCGCGCAATTCCTGCTTGAGCCACGAATGAACTTTATTTTGAGCTTCAGCATCCACCAAATCTGTTTTAGTTAATAAAACCAAATCCGCACAGGCTAACTGATCCTCAAACAATTCTTCAATGGGAGTTTCATGATCAAGATTGGGATCGAGCTGACGCTGAGCATTGAGCGCATCTAGATCGCCTACTAATTTGCCGCCAGCCACTGCCTCACAGTCAACTACCGCAACTACACCGTCAACCGTCGCCCCATTACGAATTTCTTGCCAACGGAAGGCTTGAATTAATGGTTTTGGTAAAGCTAAGCCAGAGGTTTCGATCAGAATGCAATCAAGGCGATCGCGCCTTTTTAGGAGTTCCTGCATCGTTGGCAAAAATTCCTCTTGCACCGTACAGCAAAGACAGCCATTGGTCAGTTCCACAATATTGGGTGTAACCTCTGTACCATCTTCATCACAAACACGACAGGAACGGAGCAAGTCTCCATCAATGCCAATCTCGCCAAATTCATTTACCAATACAGCAATGCGCCGACCTTGGTTATTTTGTAACTGTTCCCGAATGAGGGTAGTTTTACCACTACCCAAAAAGCCAGTAATCACAGTTACAGGTATTTTTGCTGCCATAATTTTCTCTAAAAATTTTTAAAAGCCCATATCGTAGAAATCGCGAAGTAGGGGCAACTCATGAATTGCCCCTACGTAGCAAAACAACCTAACCCTTAGGCATGGGGAGAATCAAAGAAGAAAGGTTTGATGCAAAAAATGCTGCGCCAATTCCGCAAATTACTAAACCTGCTGACTTAAGGCTAGGTGATACTTGAGAAAAATCACCCTTGAGGACTTTCTGGCCAACAAAGAAAGCAGCACTGGAAATCACTAGCTGAATCGTGGTAAAGCCTACTAAATAAGCCACTAAAGCAGTAGTTTGTGCGCCAAAAATTGCCTCCCCATAGGCGTATCCATGAAACAACCCTGCTACTGCTGACAGAGACACCATGACTAACAGGTTGGGACTGTTCTTCATTGCCATCAAAATCCCAAATAGCAAAATCGATGCGGAAACAATCAGCTCAACTACTGGTAGTGTTACGCCTAGCAAGTGGATTCCTGTGCCTAGCATTGCCGATAAAACGAAGGATAAGGGAATGAAAATACCTTGGGGCTTAAGCGCAGCAAATAATCCAATAGTCACGACAAAGGCAAGGTGATCAATACCAATCACTGGGTGTGCCAAGCCTGACATGAATCCTTCAAAAAAGTTGCTGGGCATTGCGCCGTCCATTGCGTGGTGAGCCGATGCGGGGCTAGCAAATACCAAGAAACCAAAAGCGAAAGCGATCGCCACAGCCTTAGATTGGACTGAGGCGAAAATCTTAGATAAATTCATACTCTGTAACTCGCAGATATGGACGATTAAACTAGTTCTAGCGGGCATCCTGACTTTGGGCATAGCAATACCGTTTCCCGAAGGAAAACGGTATTACTGAACTACCCTTACAGTTGCGGTACAGTGTTGGACTTTCACCAAACTTTCCCCATTTGTTTTTTGCATCTTTGAAAAGAATTTTGGGCTAAGAAGCTTAGAATCAAATCATAGAGACAATTACATCTGTTAACGGCTGTTCCCCGTTAAAACTAGAACAGTCTTTGACTTTACAATAATTTGACTGCCTTGCGAAAAATAATTAACAGATTTATAAATTGTGTCGATGAACAGTGAAAAATGGCTAAAGATTATTGGTATCGGTGAGGATGGTTTAGGGGGGATAAGCTCATCCGCCCGATCGCTAATTGATCATGCTGAAGTTTTAGTGGGCGGCGATCGCCATTTAGCGATGTTGCCAGAATTGCCAGAGGATCAACGATCGCGCATAGTTTGGGCATCGCCCATTGAGTCAACCATTCAGCAAATTATTGATTTACGCGGTAAATCGGTATGTGTTTTAGCCAGTGGCGATCCCCTATGGTTTGGGATTGGCACAACTTTATTAAAAAGAATTCCTATTGAAGAAATCGCGATTATTCCTTCAATATCTACTTTTAGCTTGATTTGTGCGCGATTAGGATGGTCATTGAATGAAGTAGAAACCCTGAGCCTATGCGGTCGTCCAGTTTCGCTTTTACAGCCCTATATCTATGCAAATGCGAAATTGCTAATTCTGAGTTCGGGAAAAGGAACGCCACAGACTGTTGCAAAGATTTTGAGCGATCGCAATTTTGGTAATAGCAAAATAACAGTTTTAGAACATCTTAATGGCACGAAAGAACGTATTACTTCTAATGTAGCTAATCAATTTCAGAGCTTTCCCGAATTTGCCGATCTTAATGCGATCGCTGTGGAATGTATTCCCCATCCTGAAGCAAAAATTCTCTCACGGATGGCTGGGCTTCCTGATGAGGCGTATCACCATGATGGACAATTAACTAAACGCGAAGTTAGAGCGATTACCCTATCTACCCTTGCGCCTAATGCTGGCGAATTACTTTGGGATGTCGGTGCTGGTTGTGGCTCGATTAGCATTGAATGGATGCGAAGTCATCCCCGTTGCCAAGCGATCGCTATTGAAAAGTCCCGTACCCATTTCATTGCTGAAAATGCGATCGCCTTTGGTACGCCTAATCTCAAAATTATCGAAGGCAAAGCTCCTGAAGTTTTGCAGGGTTTACCCACCCCAGACGCAATCTTTATCGGTGGTGGTGCGACTGTGCCAGATTTATTCGAGACTTGTTGGGAGAATTTGCGATCGCAGGGGCGCTTAGTGGCTAATGTCGTCACTATCGAAGGTGAACAAAAACTATTTCAATGGCAACAAAAATATGGCGGTACGCTTACCCAAATTTCGATCAGTCGTGCCGAAGCGATCGGTTCTTTTTTAGGCTGGAAACCAATGCGTCCTGTTACTCAATGGCAAATAATTAAGACTTAATCCTAAAGCACAAAATGTCTACGCCATTTTGTGCTTTGGGATAAGGGGGGCGATAAAATTTTAGTTAAGCCAACCAATAAATTACTGAAAGTGTTGCAAAGCAACACTTTCAGTAATTTATTGGTTGGTATCTGGAAGATTTGCGGTGCGATCGCTGATAGGATAAAAAACACTAGTGTTATTGCCCTGTACAGCATGGATTTTCAGTCGGTTATTTTGGCGTTGCAAAAATATTGGAGCGATCGCGGATGCCTGATTGCTCAACCCTACGACACCGAGAAGGGTGCTGGCACAATGAGTCCACATACTTTCTTGAGAGCGATCGGTCCTGAGCCTTGGAGCGTCGCCTATGTTGAGCCATGCCGTCGTCCCACCGATGGACGCTATGGACAAAACCCGAATCGCTTGCAACATTACTATCAATTTCAGGTAATTCTCAAGCCATCACCCGATGATGTGCTGGATCTGTATCTCAATAGCCTCAAACATTTGGGCATTGATCCTGCCGATCACGATGTACGTTTTGTTGAAGATGATTGGGAATCTCCAACTCTCGGTGCGTGGGGTGTCGGTTGGGAAGTATGGCTAGATGGAATGGAAGTCACCCAGTTTACTTATTTTCAGCAGGTTGGCGGCTTAGACTGTCGTCCCGTTTCTGCGGAAATCACCTATGGGCTAGAGCGTCTAGTGATGTACTTGCAAGGGGTGGACTCGGTATACGACATTGTGTGGCGATCGCACCCAACCCTAGGCGACATTAAGTATGGACAGGTGCATCACCAAGGTGAAGTCGAGCATAGCGGCTACAACTTCGGCAACTTTGGCGGCAAGCCACAGGATTCTGACTTACTGTTCCAATTGTTCTTGCAATACGAAAAGGAAGCAGAACATTTATTAGAGGCTGAACTAGTATTACCAGCCTTTGACTACGTTTTGAAATGTTCGCACTCCTTTAACTTGCTGGATGCGAGAGGCGTAATTTCAGTGACTGAGCGGGTGCGCTATATCGGACGTATTCGCAATTTAGCTCGCCAAGTTGCCAAACTTTATTACGCCCAAAGGGAAGCATTGGGATTCCCCTTAGGTGCTGAGTTAGCAGTCTCAACCTAACGTCAGATAATAGCGGCGCTATTATCTTTGCTCTTTTAATTAAATTGATGTTATGTGGAATCAGAGATTTGGGCTTGGAGACCAAGCCCCTACCGATACAAAGATGTAGGGGCTTGGTCTCCAAGCCCTCTTTCAAAATGACGCTGAAATGTCGGGATGATTTTTGTTCCGCGTAACATCATTTAACTGATGTTACGCGGAATGCAGATGATGAACTCTTACTGATAGCGAAGCAGGGCAACCACGGGGGGATTGCCCCTACCTGCAATCATTCATGTTCTGTAGATACTGTCTTGAGTACCAAAAAGTCAAGAGGGAATTTGGACAAAATTAGGATCGAAAGAACGCTGAGACTTGAGAACACCAAAGACCTGTCGCAATAGTTTGTGCATGACCGCGCCAATGACAGACATTTTAGACT
>JBJTVM010000574.1:0-3563 GCA_046081205.1 Pseudanabaena sp.
TAAAAGCCAAATAAAGGCGGCGCTTTGCGCCGCCTTTATTTGGCTTTTAATTAGTCCTAGTTGTCTCTTGCGTTGTTATATATTGTGTTTTGGTATACGAAATGATACAAAATCCACAAATGGTTTCATAATGAAAATAACTGTTTATAGCTAACAGAAAGCCATGCCAACCAAACGAATTTTGATTGTTGACGATGAAGAAAGCATTCAAACTGTGGTGCAGTTTGGCATTCAAATGGCCGCCGATTGGGATGTGTTAGTTGCTAGTTCTGGTCCCCAAGGGATTCAAACTGCATGTGACGAAAGCCCTGATGCCATATTGCTTGATGTGATGATGCCAGATATGGATGGTATTGCCACATTTAAAGCGCTTCAGGCTGATCCCCAAACAGCCCAAATTCCTGTAATCTTTTTGACAGCTAAAGCCCAAACTTCTGAAAGAAGGCAGTTTAACGATTTAGGGGTAAGTGGAGTGATTACCAAACCTTTCAATTCCCTTGATCTCCCTGATCAAATTGTCAAAATGCTGGATTGGTAAAGTTATGAAGATACTGCTCGTAGAAGATGATGACGTATTAATTGCGGTCTTAACCAAGCATCTGACAGACAATCACTATATTGTCGATGTGGTCAAAGATGGCGAAATGGGGTGGACCTATGGCTCAACATTCGAGTATGACTTGATTGTACTTGATATTGTCTTGCCGAAGTTAGATGGCATCCTTCTATGTCAACGCTTTCGAGCGGAAGGTTATACCACACCAATTCTTTTACTCACCGCACAAAATGCTAGTACGGCAAAAGTGAGTGGGCTAGATGCTGGTGCTGATGATTATGTAGTTAAGCCTTTTGATTTCCCCGAATTAATTGCACGAATTCGCGCATTATTGCGGCGGAGTAATGCTAGTTCCTTTCCTTTGCTAGTTTGGGGAGATTTACTACTCAATCCGAGTACCTGTGAAGTTTCTTACAATAATCATCCCCTTACCCTTACTAATAAAGAATATGAGTTGTTAGAGCTTTTATTACGTGATAGTCAGCATTTACTAAGTGCTGATGAAATCCTCGATCGCCTTTGGTCTTCTGACGAGTACCCATCCGAGGCAACGGTGCGATCGCATATTCGACGTTTGCGGCATAAGTTAGTAGAGGCTGGTGCTCCATCAGATTTTATTGCGACTGTGCATGGGCGCGGCTATTACCTCAAAGCTCCAGACAAAGCCCCTGAGATGGCAATACCACAGCAAATTGATTCTGTTACTACAAATTCACTGAGGCTACCCAATGCCAACTCTCGAGAGACTCAACAAAAGCAGTACTTAGAATTTTTAAATCAGCTTTGGATCAACAATAAACCCAAAAGTCTGGAGCAGTTAGAAGTATTATTTCAAGCAGTCAGCAAATTAGAATCTGGAGATCTCGATCCGCAATTGCAAGCACAGGCGCAGCAAACATCTCACAAATTAGCTGGGACTCTAGGAACGTTTGGGTTAATGATCGCCATGCAATTAGCACGTCAGCTTGAAAATTTACTCCAAAGCCAACCATTACTCAAAAAACAACAGTTAGAAGTTTTGGAATCCTTAGTAATTTCTCTGCAAGAGTCAATTGAGAATACCCATGTCATCGAAAGCGCTCCCATGGCGACAAATACGACCTTATCATCTTCAGGATTGCATCTGGATCATGCTCAAATCGAGACAAAGGTGATGATTGTTGATGATGATGTAGATTGTTTGCAATCGCTTCCTAAACTGCTCAAACCTTGGGGATTTAAAGTGACAACTTTGGCAGATCCGCAGGACTTTTGGACAGTTTTACAGTCAGTTTTACCTGATGTCTTGGTGTTAGATATCAATATGCCTCAAATCAATGGATTGGAAATCTGTCAGGCGCTCAGAAACAATCTTGACTGGCAGCGTTTACCGATATTATTTCTTACTGTGATGACTGACGCGAATACCCAGAACCTCGCTTTCAGTGTCGGCGCAGATGACTACCTATGCAAACCAATCGTGGGTCTCGATCTAGCCAATCGGATTCATAATCGTCTGCGTCGGGTGAGAGCTTACCAATACAAGTGATAAAGTACAAAATGGCTACGCCATTTTGTACTTTCAAAACCCTTACAGAGTCTGGTTTTTAATTCACAGAAGTGTGGCGACACTTCTGTGAATTGGTATTACACTTGGCGACAGCTATAAACTGCACGCATTTTGCACAATAAATCAGTCATGGTCAGAGCATAAATACTTTTTTAAAATTCACATACATTGAGATAAAATCGCATGACTCAAATCATACAAGTGTCGCTGCGAGAGCAACAATATCCTCTAATTCGGAATCTAGCCAACTGTATCGAATCTGTATGGCGAGAGAATTTAGATTTGTCTCCTTATCAAGTTCCAGAAGATCTAGGCTATGTGGAAGGTGCTTTAGAAGGTGAGCGTCTCGTCATTGAGAACCATTGCTATAGCACGCCGCAATTTCGGAAGTTGCATTTGGAACTTGCCAGAGTTGGCAGTGGCTTGGATATTCTGCATTGTGTGATGTTTCCTAATCCTGAATATGGTCTTCCTATTTTTGGAGCCGACTTAGTGGGTGGCAGAGGAAGTATCAGCGCCGCGATCGCTGATCTTTCACCCGTGCATCCAGAACGTGCTCTGCCTCGCAGTTATCACAATGCTTTGTCGAGTTTGCCTGTAATCGAGTTTGAGCAAACTCGTGAGTTGCCGCAGTGGGGCGATATTTTTTCTGATTTTTGTTTGTTTGTACGTCCAATGGGCGATCGCGAGGAGGTAGCTTTTTTGCAGAGAGTGCGTGATTATTTGACGTTGCATTGTCAGCTTGCGGTGACAACTGAGCCGTTAACAACTTCATTGGAAATTGATCAGATTTTGGCGGGTCAGCGTTATTACTGCGAAAAGCAACAGCAAAATGATAAAACTCGCCGTGTTCTCGAAAAGTCTTTTGGCACAGAATGGACAGAGCGCTATATGACCACAATGCTATTTGATTTCGCCTCTTAAATCGATAGCTTAGCTACGATTTGGGCTTGGAGACCAAGCCCCTACCTTTACCAATGTGGCGAAAAAATTTTGAACGTGGCGCGAAGCGACGCTTTCAAAATTTTTCTATAGTGTGACTACACTTCTGTGAATTAAAAACCAGATCATGTAAGGGTTTTGAAAGCACAAAATGGCATAGCCATTTTGTGCTTTGTTATCACTGGCTGGTCTTTGGAAATTTTCATTATAAAAGCTGTTTTTTTTGAGATTCCACCTATAGAGAAATTTTAGAGGACTTTCAAAAAACAGTATTGAGGTTTGCACCACCTCGTGATGGTGCAAACCTCAATACTGTTTTTATACCAATTCACAGAAGTGTGGCTACAATTCTGTGAATTAAAACCCAAACCCTGTAACCTACATTCAGCAGGTTATTTAAGACAAAAAATAATATTTACGAGAAGAGGGGCCGAGAAACTGCAAAATTAGATTTTGTCTATTTGTAAGCTTAATCTGATATTTAAGATGGTCAAGAAAGACCAAATGGACAGAGAG
>JBJTVM010000575.1:0-6322 GCA_046081205.1 Pseudanabaena sp.
TTTGCGCCGCTACTTGTATTTTGGGTTTTGATTTGCCCTAGCTAATACCAAAGCGCAAAATGGCTATGTAGCCTTTATCAGGCTAGTGAAGTACAGGTTTGTTTCCCCGCCGAAGGCGGGGAAACAAACCTGTGTACCGCGCTTTCTTGAAAAGCGCTATATCGAAATCACGATAAGGCATTAGCTAACCCCAAGGAGCATGTTCAGACTGCGTAATACCAATTTACAAAAGTGTGGCTACACTTTTGTGAATTAAAAAACAAACTCTGTAAGGGTTTTGAAAGCACAAAATAGCTGCGCCATTTTGTGCTTTGGTATAACTGGCTGAATAGGCTCCTTGATGTTACGAATGATATTTGCCATCAGGCATCGTTGCCCCATTAAAAATTGTACCAATAGTGCTAGCTCCGCTCATCTCGGCTCTGGTTAACACTGCATCACTGAAATCGGCTCCATCGAGATTAGCTCTGACTAAATAAGCATCAACTAGACTAGATTGACTCAGATTTGCTTTATCTAGGAGCGATCGCGAAAGATCGCTGCCATTAAGTATGGCTTGAATTAAGCCTGCATTACTTAAAGTCGTCATAGTCATATTTGCTTTAGTGAAATTAGCTCCGAATAAGTTAGCGAGTCTCAAGTTCGCGTTTTTGAGATCGGCCTTAGTTAGGTTTGCCCCTTTGAGATTAGCTTCAGTGAGATTTACATTACTCAGATTAGCCTCCGTAAAAATTGCGCCGATCGCGATCGCGCCACTCAGGTTGGCTCCTTGTAAATTCACCCTTGACAGGGTCGCTTCACTTAGATTTGCCCCTGAAAGGTCAACTCCTGTGAGATCAGCACCGCTTAGATTTGAGCCACGTAAATCAGCTTTACGTAAATTTGCCCCACTCATGGTAGTGGGCGGATAGCCTCGCTCCTCTCGCATGAGCGTAGCACTCAAGATTGCACAGCGTAAATTTGCACCTCGGAGATTGACACTGCGTAAATCCGCTTCAGTCAGGTTGGCATCCATGAGATTTGCAAGGGAAAGATTTGCCCCAAAGAGATTTACTCGTTGCAGCATTGCTCCATGTAAGTCTGCTTCAGTGAGGTTAGCACTCATCATGATTGCTTGGTTCAGGGTAGCTCCGCCCAGTTTTGCGCCTGATAAATTGGCATGGTTAAAAGTAACTTTGTTGAGATAGGCAAAGACAAGGTTAGTTCGACGCAGATCAGCTTTGGTTAAGTTCACGCCGATCAAATCGCTATTAAATAAATTGGCATTTGCTAGATTTAAGCTAGCAAAGTCACGCCGACCAGCAGCATAGTCTTTCAGGAGTTTTTCTGTGCTCATGATTTAGTTAAGAAGTTGCTCAGAGCCTTGTAATTTTTCAGTTGTCGGATTTGGATATGGTAACGAAATCGTAATCCATGCCCCGCCCGTTTCAGGGTGATTTTTGGCTGAGATCGCTCCTTTGTGAAGTGTGACGATCTGACGAGCGATCGCTAACCCTAAACCGCTACCGCCACGATCAAGGCCCGATCTTGTGCGAGACGGATCGATTTGATAAAAGCGATCAAAAATATGCGGTAAAGATTCTTCGGGAAACCCTTCTCCAGCATCAATTGTTTCTATTTTTAAGTTTGAGTCTACCACGCTGGTTTTGATTGTAATCGACTGAAGTGAAGGACTGTGCTTAATACTATTGTCTAACAAGTTAAGCAAAAGCCGATAAATGCGTGACTCATCAAGCTGCCAAATTATTTGTTCATCACCGTTATATTTAAGCTTGACCTGTTTACGATTGGCTAATGGCTCAAGGGTTGCCCAGACTGATCGCACTATTGATGCAACATTTACTTCATTTAGGTGCAGCACTGACTCTATGCCTACATCCATCTGACCTAACTCCAGCAAGTCTTGGACAAGTTTGGTAATCCGTTCGATTTCGCCGAGTAGGCGTTCTACCCATATTCTTGACGCAGGCTCAACGCGGGGTTCGAGCGTCTCCGCAACTAAACGGATCGAGGTTAGAGGTGTTTTTAACTCATGGGCAATGTCTGATGTCCAGCGATCGCGTTGCTGGGTGATCGTTACCGCCTCTTGGCGATCTACTAAAAAAATGCCAATCCGCCCCCGACCTAGGTAAATACTATAGGCTCTAATCGGTTTACCTACCTGTGGCACAGGATCGACAGGATCAGGAATTGCAGGGTGAAAGACCCAATCGACTTGTGAGCCTTGTTTCCTTGTTCTCGTTTGTTCGACGAGATGATCAAGCTCATAGGAACGAATTAGTTGCAGCAAAAATGGCTTACGAGTTAGTCCCTGTTGATGGTTAGCGATTCCCATCATGGTTGCTGCTTTTTGATTGCATACGGCTAAACGATTATCCTGATTAACTTGAATATAGCCAATGGGAGATAGTTCGACGATTTTTCCCCAAATTAAACCCTCTTCACTGTCGTCTCTGGATTCAGTAACTTCTTGACGTATATTTCGCTGAACCTTCTGAGCCCAAGATTTGAGACTATGGATTGATTTTGCTTTAAAAACATGACGCGATCGCTTACGAAATCGGCGATTGCGTCTGTGCTTGGCATAGTTCCAACTAAACCAGCAAGCACTAGTAGCGATCGCGCCAATGGCAATTCCGACAAGCAACCAAAAAATTTCCATTGACAAAATTTCCATTTTTACGGGTAAGCAATAATACCAAAGCACAAAATGGCTACGCCATTTTGTGCTTTGGTATTAAAACTAAAAAATAGAGGTTCGCTGTGCGAGCCTCTATTTTTTAGTTGTCTAGTTTTTAGTAAGTTTCAACGTGCCAACGACCGTCACGCTTCATTTGCTTTTCAAAATCCTTCCAAACAGCACCATTTTTCTCGGCAGTCTTAGTCATAAACTCAGCGATTCCGTCTTCCATACCACGCAAGCCGCACATATAGGTGTGAGTCGATGGCTTTTGCATGACTTCCCACAACTCATCTGCATATTCAGCCATGCGATTTTGGATGTACATCTTTTCACCCTTAGAATTCTTCTGCTCACGGCTAATCGCCACATCATAACGGAAGTTCCGCTTGTGTTTGTAAGCTAGCCATTCAAGGTCTGGCTTGTACAAAACTGTTGTGTCAGTTGGCACTCCAAAGAATAGCCAAGCTAAACCATTGAATTTGTAATCTTCATGCTTTTCTTTGAACATCCGCCATAAAAAAGCACGGAAAGGTGCGATACCTGTACCTGTGGCAATCATGATGATTGTGGCATTAGGATCGTCTGGTAACAACATTTCTTTACCAACTGGACCAGTCAGCTTGACTTCATCACCAGGTTTAAGATCGGTCAAGAAATTAGAGCATACGCCTTTCACAGTTTCACCTGCTTCGTTTTGATACTCTAAACGCTTAATACTCAAAGATAGAGTTTTACCATCAAGCTCATCACCGAGGCGGGTTGAGGCGATCGAATAGAGGCGAAGTTTATGGGGCTTGCCATTTTTGTCTTCACCAGGGGGGACGACACCAATACTTTGACCTTCTAAGTAGCGAAGATCACCTCCAGAAATATCAATTTTTACGTGACGAGTATCACCAACTGCACCTGGTCTAACCAGTACATCATTGGAGATACATTTTGCTGTAAAGGGATTGGCAGGTCGGTAGATATTAACGGGAATATCTTTGTCTGAATTTGCACTCATGAGAAGTTATATCGACGATATGACAGAAGAACACGAAGTCATTATATTTTCAAATGGGACTTGTCGGTATTTTGTAGCTTAAAGATCTCTTTTGTGGGGCAAACATTACATGTTTGTTAATATTTTGCATATTTTGTTGGAACCCAAACTCAAAATAGAGAGAGACGCAAAGCGTCGTTCTCTATTTTGAGTTTGTCTTGGGTTAAATAATCAGCTCTTTTTTCCAAATTTTGGAAAATCAAGACATCGTGCCTAGCAGCTTTTGGGCAGCTTGTCTATGTTATTATCGATACAATTGCTACAAATTATCAACTTAAGGTACTTGCAACAAACTACTTGTTCGTAGTAAAGGGTTGTTCAATTTAATAAAAAAACAGGTTTCTGATGGTTATGCGAAGTTGCGCTATCAGAAATTGGTTCCTTATTTTATGGCACAGCCCTAGAAAGCAGAAAAGTATCTGAAAATGCTTCAAAAATAAGTTTTGCTTACAGTAAATGACAGATCAAATTAATCACAAGAAATTTTTTGAAGTGTTGCGAGGCAGCACTTTAAAAAATTTCTTGGTTTGGGTTTGATCGTATAGCGCTGTAGATCGCAAACAAGATCAGTATGAGTCTAGAGGAGGCTACTTTGCGAACAACGGGTGCATTTGCTCTCATCGACAGTGTGAGACGACAGGGTGTAAAACATATCTTTGGTTACCCTGGTGGAGCAATCCTGCCAGTGTACGATGAAATCTATAAATCTGAGGCAAGAGGAGAGCTTAAGCATTATCTCGTGCGTCATGAGCAGGGAGCTGTCCATGCTGCTGATGGATATGCCCGCGCCACTGGAAACGTAGGCGTATGTGTGGCAACTTCAGGACCTGGGGCAACCAATTTGGTAACTGGCATTGCTACAGCTCAAATGGACTCGATCCCAATGGTGGTAATTACGGGGCAAGTTCCTTCCTATGCGATCGGGACGGATGCCTTTCAAGAAACGGATATCTGGGGCATTACGCTCCCGATTGTCAAGCATTCCTATGTAATTCGTAGACCTGAAGATATTGCACGAATCATTGCTGAAGCTTTTCATATTGCTGGTACTGGTCGTCCAGGACCTGTGTTAGTAGATATTCCGAAGGACATCGCTCAGAAGGCTTTTGACTATAATCCTGATGTGCAGATTGATTTGCCTGGTTATCAACCCAAAGTCAAGGGACATCTGCATCAAATTGCGGCAGCGATCGCCCTAATCCGTGAAGCTAAAAGACCATTGCTTTATGCAGGTGGTGGAACGGTGCTTGCTGATGCCCATGCTGAGCTTGCAGAGTTTGCCAAACGCTTTCAGTTGCCTGTAACTACAACCCTAATGGGTAAAGGTGCTTACGATGAAAGCAACTATCTTTCTTTAGGTATGTTGGGGATGCATGGTACAGCCTATGCCAACTTTGCGGTACAGGGATGCGACCTATTGATTGCGGTTGGAGCAAGATTTGACGATCGCGTTACAGGTCGCCTAGATAAATTTGCACCTGAGGCCAAAGTTATTCATATTGATATCGATCCTGCGGAAGTCGGCAAAAATCGCAAACCAGATGTGCCAATTGTTGGTGATGTGAAGGAAGTCCTACAGGCTCTGCTTGAGGCAACTAGCTACGAAGAAAATATTCAAACCAAAGATTGGTTCGCTCAACTTGATGAGTGGAGAGAGGATTACCCTCTGGAAGTGCCTACCTATGACAGTGTTTTGTCACCCCAGCAAGTAATCTATGAGTTTGGTAAGCAAGCACCTAATGCCTATTTCACTACTGATGTCGGACAGCACCAAATGTGGGCAGCTCAGTTTATCAAAACTGGACCTCGCAAATGGATTTCCAGTGCAGGGCTTGGCACGATGGGCTATGGAATGCCTGCCGCGATGGGCGCAAAGGTGGCTTTACCTGACGACCAAGTGATCTGTATTAGTGGTGATGCCAGTATTCAGATGAATATTCAGGAGCTTGGTACTTTGGCGCAGTATGGCATTAACGTCAAGGTGATCGTTATCAATAATGGTTGGCAAGGCATGGTGCGCCAGTGGCAAGAAAGCTTTTATGATGAGCGCTACTCTTCTTCCAATATGGAAGTGGGTATGCCTGACTTTGTGAAGCTTGCCGAAGCCTTTGGTCTCAAAGGGATTAAGGTAATTGAGCCAAGTGATTTGCAATCTGCTGTTGCCGAGATTCTTGCCCATGACGGCCCTGTGTTTGCAGATTTCCGCGTCAAGCGAGATGAAAACTGCTATCCCATGGTTCCCCCAGGTGCAAGTAATGCGGAAATGGTTGGCTTACAAACTCCGAAGCGATCGCCGCTAAGTTCAGAAATCTCGGAACCTGTAGCTCAGTTGGAACGAGTCTTAGTTTAGGACTACGCCTCGCAGATGCTCTAGAAAGTTCTATAAAGCTGCATTTTAACAATCCTAAATGGTTTGTGGAAGTTCACTCCTTCGGGGTGAGTCCCACAAACCTCAAAAAACACTAATGCTTTAGGACTGCTATATATGTGCTTGAGTGAACAGCGCTGTAAGAGAAAATTAGCAATTCTCATTGTGAAGCCGATTTTGATGTTTGCAGCGCCGCAGGCGATGGGAACACCAAAATCGGTTTTTT
>JBJTVM010000576.1:0-5102 GCA_046081205.1 Pseudanabaena sp.
CTTATAGGGTTTGGGAAGGACAAAATGGCGTAGCCATTTTGTGCCTTGGTATTAGCTACTTAAAACGAAAGCCCAACTGCTTGAAACTGATTTGGGCATTTTTGTTGTCAAAATGCAC
This sequence comes from Pseudanabaena sp., assembly GCA_046081205.1. GTDB lineage: Bacteria > Cyanobacteriota > Cyanobacteriia > Pseudanabaenales > Pseudanabaenaceae > Pseudanabaena. The sequence goes on from JBJTVM010000576.1 coordinate 119, forward strand.
TTATAGTCAAAAAATAAGAAACCGCCCTTGCTGCTCATAAGCTCAGGCGGAATGTGGTGTGAGGAGTGAACGGAAACTTTCGTCTCCGCTTACATATATATTGTAGTCTAATCCGCAAGTATGAATACGATCGCCCAATTTTTTCGAGTTTTTCAGAGTCGCAAAATAGTGGCGCTTTTGTCCCTAGGATTTGCGTCAGGGCTACCCTATGCATTAACTGATGATGCATTTCGTGCATGGCTTACCAGTGCTAAGTTTGACCTTAAAACGATTGGCTGGTTGGGCTTAGTTTCACTGCCCTATTCTCTCAAATTTCTATGGTCGCCGTTTGTTGATCGCTTTGTGCCGCCATTTTTAGGACGACGCAGAGGTTGGATTTTGTTGACACAGGTTGGTTTAATCTTTGCTATTTTGGCGATCGCCTTACAAATGTTTACAATTGACCAGCTTGATTTGGCTAGTCGTGATGCTGCTTTACCAATGTTGGCGATCGTGGCATTGATGCTAGCTTTTCTCAGCGCCACTCAAGATATTGCGATCGATGCCTATCGGACTGATGTATTAGCTGTTCAGGAAGTTGGTGCAGGGGTTGGCATTTGGGTAATGGGATATCGAATTGCGCTGCTATTTGCAGGTTTTGTCGGTTTTAATTTAGCAACTCGATTAAGTTGGAGGTCACCGCTTTCGCAGTTTCTATCTAGTAACGGATTTACTGGTTTAAGCCTTAGTAAATTTGGTTGGGCTTGGGTCTATGGGCTACTAGCAATTGTGATGAGTCTTGGACTCATAGCTACGATCCTCGCTCCTGAGCCACCAGAAAATGATGCTCGTCCCACAACCTTAGACGAAGCTGTAGTTAAGCCTTTTCAAGAGTTTTTTCATCGCTTGGGGATTTGGAAAGTTTTACTGATTCTCACATTCACGATCTTCTATCGGTTTAGTGATGCGATGGTGGGGAAAATGGCAGTTTCTTTTTTAAAAACTTTGTTTGATGATGGCACGATTGGCACGGTTCGGCAGGGGATTGGACTGATTGCGACAATCGCGGGAACCTTGGCTGGGGGGGCAATTATGAGCAAAATTGGGGTCAATCGATCACTATGGGTTTTCGGAATTCTCCAAGCGGTTAGTAATATTGGCTATTACGCAATTTCGGTAGTGGGCAAAAATGATTATGTTTTACTTGCCGCGATTAATGTCGAGAATTTTTGCAGTGGACTAGGAACAGCAGGTTTCTTAGGATTTCTGATGGTGTTATGCAATCCTAGTTTTTCGGCTACTCAATTTGCCTTGCTTTCGAGTCTATTTGCGGTTGGACGCGATCTATTAGCTTCGCCATTTTCAGGGGAGTCAGCCCAGTTTATCCAACGCAACATGCCCTCATGGACTGCAATTAATCAAAACCTTTGGCTCGCTGGCAGTGACGGTAAGGGTTGGGCGTTATTTTTCTTGTTTACCTTGGTATTAGCCCTTCCAGGGATGATGTTTTTGCCATTTTTCGCACCTTGGAATGGAGAATTTAAAAAAGTAGATTCCTTGCCAATGGATTGAAATTATCGCAAATCAATAAGTAGCTCCTCATAATAAATTACTCAAACCTGTAGAGTAGCGCCCCCGCAGGGGCGCTACTCTACGGGAAAGAAAGCAGCGCTTCGCGCCGCCTTCGTTTATTTTTAATTTCACCCGATCGCGTGAGGTGCAAAGAGAACCTACTCAAGTAATCTAATTATCAATGAAGCCTTAAACTGACTGCACCCAGCGCACCAACGCTGGGTTTTTATTTGCAAAAAAATAGTTTTTACAGCATATAAAAAAGGAGTCGCTTAGCGACTCCTTTTTATCCCAGTATGGCAACGCTAAAAAATAGCAAATCCACAAAAATTGTACCTAGCACTGCACCACCAAAAGCCCAGTAGCCCAGATCAGGCGATCGCATAGCTTTATTGCCAGTAATCAACAGAAAAGCCGCTAGGATGCAAGCCCATGTCATCCCCCAAGGAGTTTCCACTAGGGCTAAAGCATTTTTGAGGATCGGCTTGGCGAGGCTTATATCTGACTCTACTTGCATCAAAGCTTGCCAATGGGGAAACAGATGCGTGATGTAGAAGTAAAGATCTGTAATCGCAGTTCCTAATAATGAACCAATATAGAACAAGCCACCGACTCGGTAAGCATCTTGACGAGTTGCCCAGATTGCCCAAGGCAAAGCCAAAGCTTCGACTGGCACGTGATAGGCTGGCTCCCAACGTAACCAGCCCCAGTAGAGAGAGCCACATAACCAAGTGAGGCTAAAGCCCCAGACTAAGCTGCCCCATGTTTTGTTTTTGGGATCTGCTTGGAGATGCTTGGCGATCGCTAGCCAACCGACGGTACAAATCAAGCTCAACCAAGGGGCATAGCGCACAAGGGGAGCTTCAAAAAAGACGGGGACGGATACTAAAAATAAAGCCGCAAACCAAACTCGCCAATGCTGCACTAAAGAAGCGATCGCTAGTAAGTATTGCGATAAATATTGCGGAAACGCAGACGAAACATTTGCAGTTAAGGGTAAAGCCTGAACTGTTGATGTAGAACGTGCTAAGGTGCGCTCCTCTAGTTCAACCTTGTCAGGATTTAGAAACAAAGTATCTTAAAAAGTTATATTAATTTTTATTACTTAATATATTAACAGGATTTTTTAACCAAGCTACCTTAGCCTCTAGCTTTTTTTAAGATTGTCGCTTACCCATTGTCGAAATTCCTTGAGGGTGCGGCGATCACCTACATCTTCCAGCAATTGCTCAAAGGTTTGCCAACTGATGTTTTCGAGCCAAATCCTTTGTTCGGCATTAGGTCGCACTTGATCGCCGCGATCAGGCAAAGCCATAAACTCTTCGTCAGTCCAAATTTTGGCTTTAGATTTAGCTTTATCTGGGGCGATCGGTATGGCTTTAATTTCTTTTATGTAGTGTGAACCTGTGCTAAGTCTGGTGCTAAATAGAATTTTCTATTTTTAGACACTTAACTATAGAGTCATGCAATTCTTTAAATGATTGCTTCAAGTTTTTTTGAACAAGCAACTCTTGTCTCTCGCCATTAGCATAATCCAGAAGACAATATGCAATATTTTTCTTGTCTGGTGGTTTAATATTTTTCCTCTGACACCAATTCTCTACCGCCTTTGGACGATTGATGTCAGGTAATTCTTCCAAAGACATAATTGGTAAATTTTGATTCCAGTCTTGAAGAACTTTATTAACAGCTTCTAGGTATAGTTCTTTGCGAATACAATCTTCCAAAACGCAACCTTCATCGCCAGGTAGTGAAAAAATCTGGGACTCTTCAACTTCAGCACCTTTGAGATCTGCTGAGAGTCTTTTCCCTTCTTTATCATTGTCAACAAGAAAAGCTACTGTTGGTGCTTCATTTTTTAATTGTCTCAAAAATGAATTTTTAGTTTCTGAGAGTCCAGGAGCAATTTGAAATCCTAAGAATGACTTATTACTTGCTTGACGTAGCATAGTTGGCAAAAGAAGCATGTCTGTGGCTCCTTCTACGAAAACAGCTTTGCGAATTGGTATAAAAGCTAAACTACTTGCTCCCATGCTGAATAGAAGTGGCGAAAACCCAGCCCGTTTGTCTTGCTTATCAATTGCCCAAAAATTGTTCTCAATCTTACTTTCTTCTTTACCTTGTATCGGTAGAACACATCTTACACCATTGCCAAGATCTTCAGGTAAACAGCCAGCAGAATGAGTTGTGTATATAACTTTTGCAGCTAGTTCCTGCTTAGCAAACATGTTCATTAAATCTGCCTGAGCATCATAATGTAAATGGGTTTCTGCTTCATCGATCAATAAAATAGGTCTTTGATCGGCATGTTCAGATTCAAGAAAGTTTATTAATGCTACAAATTGGCGTAAACCATCACTCCGATCCTCAAGGTTGGTACAATCCATCTGTTCATTTTCAATATGGACGTGTAATGTTAAGCCATTAGTAATTAAACTAAGTTTTACTTTTGATTGCGACCATTTCCCCTTAACAACATTAGTTATTTGAACGTTTGCCTTATTCAAAAATGTTTGAACTTTAGCTTGATCGCCTACTGAAAGAGCAGCATGAAGACTGACTAGATCTAATTTTGCTAAACTTGCCAAGTTGCGGAGTGCTGGAGGCGGAAATTTAGCCAGATTAGATAATTCGTAGGTAGATTTTAAGTCTCGTTGTTCTTCATCAAAAAATAGTATTCTAGGGATTCGTTGAATCAATATTTCTTCTGCTTCTTTAATTTGATCAGAGCTATCAACTATTACTCCAGATTCACGGAGATGTGCAGCGCGACGAATACTTAATGGTTTCATTTCAGGTATGATTTCATATTTTTTTGTTCCATTGATCAATTTTGCTATCTTCAATTGTCTGAGTTTGCCCCGATACAAATGTTCTATTGCTTTATGATCTTCATTATCAAGCAAGAATCCAGCCTCGATTACTACATCTTCATCATTTTGAGGATCATTGCCACGACTTAATTCATTAGATTGGAATCGTTTCTTTTTATCATAGTTAAGATGCTGAAGTGCTTGTAAGATAGAGCTTTTTCCTACCTCATTTGAACCAACAATCGCTACAACTTTCCCTGATGTATTAAGAGTAGTTGATACTAAGCGCTTATATCCTTGTAGTTTTACCCAATTTAAATCCATATTAGAAAATACCTTTGTAACTTGCCAATCAAATCATATAGTGGGAACGACTAAATCAGTTGATATACTAGCTACTGCTATATGATTTGTCCAAAATTAATAAGCAATCTCACTTGATTTGTTAAATACTGCAACATAAATAATTAACTATTTTAATAAATAGCCCGAACACCGTAGAGTTTGTTAATTTCACATAACACCTAATTTTTATATTAGCGACATGTAATAGACCTGTCGGGAAATAAAAGTAAGTCATAGAAGCAACTTTACATTTATTTCTGGACTTCAATCCATTG
>JBJTVM010000577.1:0-3762 GCA_046081205.1 Pseudanabaena sp.
GATCGCATCGGCTTCCGCTAATCCCTTTAGGGCTAACCAATGACAACGCGGCAGCAAATTGGCGCTAAACACAGGCTGTTCCCGACTGGTGAGCAGGAGCTTACTATTAGCCCCATTCCTTAACCATTGGCTCAAAAATTGACCATAAACCGACTTCCCTTGGGCGGGAATCACCGTTTCCATATTGTCCAACACCAACAAATAAGGCTCAGCGACTAACCCTGCCACGATCTGCCCAATTAACGTCTCCTCCTCCCATCGCTCATCATAATCCCGTCCCAACTCCTCCAATAACCATCGCCCAAATTGCGCCAAAGGGTAAGGCTGGATAAAACTCACCCACAACACCCGCCAATCAGAATTTAACTGCTCTTTGAATTTCACCGCTAAAGCCGATTTCCCATAGCCTCCTGCGGCAGTCATGCCGATTAAACGCACTTTGTCATTGCTGAGGGCAGTTTGGAGTTCCTTGATTTCATCCTGTCGTCCCTGCCATTCATCCACAGGCGGCGGTGTCGTATTCAGGGTTGCAGCGATCGCCACAGCTTGAGCAGTTTGCCGAGACTTAGCAGGATGCCTTTCATTGGGATCGATAATTTCCGTGACCTCTAAACCCAAAGCAGCACAAATTGCGAGGACGTAAACGCGATCAATACCTTCACCGTTAAAAAATCTTCTTACGGTTCTGGGATCAACTGAAGCTTGAGAGTTCTGAGAAATAAGACTAGCAATGCCTTCAAAGGTCAAACGGGTTCCATCCGCTTTGCCAGCCGCCTTAATCTCCAGAAGTTTTTGCAGTCCCGCAACCGTTGCGGCGATCCCTCTATTGCGCTGTGTAGGCATGACCCAACCAAGTTTTGCTGACTGTGTTGACTTAGTTTAACTCAATTCTAAAGAGGACAGAAAAGGCAGTTAAGAAAAGTTTGCTATCTGCCTTAACTCGTCTGGAGGTTTCAGGTCATTTTTTCGATGATGGCGTTGTTAACTTTATGGAGGACTTCCCCATGACTCGCTTACAACGCCTTGTTAAGTTCCTAATCACAGTCAACACATTGTTGTATCTTATCTCTTCCATTGGCTTAAAACTCGATTTAATCCATTCTGTGAAAGAATCACTTCTCACACCACCTAGTCAAACTTGCACCAAGCACCCGTAACCAGACAGATCGCCGACTTTTTCTAGGAAAGCAAAGACAATTTGCAAATTTACAAAAAGTCGGCGATCACTCATCATAATCTCGTCCCAAGCCTTTGATTAATAGTGACAATAGATTGCGGAGATATCATCAGTTTTTTCTTATCGCCTTCACGCAACTTTACTCAAAGAACTAGACTCAGGCGCGATCGTCAGACTAACATGATGCTCTACTTGCGAACCATCTTCACGATTCTGAATTTTGGCATGATAAGAAGGACTAAGTACACCAGACAGGCGATCGCATCGCAACACCTCCCATACTTCAGGCACTTCACTCACCAGCATTTCCAAAATGATTTCTGAATAGGGCTGAGAGCCTATATCTTGACGTTCGATTAAACGATTGCGTCCATAATTCCAAAAGCTTTCCGTGATTAAACGCTCTTGCTTAGTTGCCTTGTCATTTAAATGCACCCTTGTCACCATCACTGACTCTTTTTGAATTTCCAAATCTTGCACAAGATACTCAATTGCATGATCGTAAAATGGAATAGATTCCAAACTCACAAGCTCGTCTGACTCTAAATCAAAATAGTTCTCAGGTTCTAAATCAATAGACTTCCATTCTTTACTATCAAGTAACTTATAGCCTAGTTCAATCTGGATCGTTGATGAGTTACTCATTTTCTTTTACCTCTTTTTCCTAAATCTCGACCTTCAAAAGCCTTCATGATTTGCTTATAAGTTTTTGCCTCAATTTCGCCAAGCCGAAGTAACTTCTCCAGTTGCGTAGGCGTTTGCTGAATCAAGAAATTAATATCAGCACCCTTTAGATTTGGATTAGTGCGTAGATCTCGTAACTGCCCCAATCCCGCTAGTTGAGTTTGTATGGGTATATTAGGGTCGATCTCCATTTACTTAACACTAAATTTATAATAAGGTTTTTTCTAACAGGCGATCGCCACATAAGTTAGCCTCATCCTGACGCAAACACTGACCAATATAAAACTTAGGCAACGCATCAACCAACATATCTCGACTACTCGCCACTTCCTCAAGCGATCTTATCGCCTCAACAGGAAAAAGCGTGTCATCATAAGAAGAAACTCTTTTTTATGGCTTTGTTTCTGGGTGTTTCACAAATACGCGATCGCCTTCTTTTGCGCCACTTAAAATTTGAGTCTGATTATCCACCGTAGTCCCAATCGTCACAGGTTGAAATTTAGACTTACCCTTTTCATCAGCAATTAATAAACCAATTTGCCCTTCTTGCGTAACGATCGCAACCGTCGGCACAACCAAAGCATTACTAATTCTCTGACCAATAAAACGCAAATCAGTATTCATCCCCGATTGCAACTTATCCTTGCCAGTTTCTAAAGTTATCCGCACTTGGAACGAAGTCACATTCTGTTCAATGATTGACTCAGGTGCAATCAAACGGACTTTACCCTTAAACACCTCAGTGGGGAACGCATCAGCAATAATTTCTACTTCCTGACCAATCTTAATTTGAGAAATATCCACTTCAGGAACTTTAGCAATGATCTCTAAACCATTAGCGATCGCCACAATCGAAGTCGAAGTTGAAGAATTCGTTGCCGAAGCAGATGTTGTCGGTGTCACAAAAGCCCCTGCATTGGCATATTTTTGAGTGATGATGCCCGCAAAGGGAGCGCGAATAATTGTATCTTCGATCTGGACTTCGATAATTCTGATCCCGGCGATCGCTTGGGCAAGTTGTGCTTCAGCTTGAGCAATATCTTCCACACGACTACCATTGCGGGTTTCTTCTAATAGACGAGTAGACTCCATCAGATTAGCTTGCGCCGTTTGCAAATCAGCCTGAGCGCTGCGCTCATCGGTTAGCACTTCATCAAAGCGATCGCTAGAAATCGCCCCTTCAGTCTGTAAACTCCGAAAGCGGGAGGTTTTCATATTGGTCAAGGCTAAACGCGATCGGGCGGCATCAAAACGACCACGAGCAGCTTCCACCCTCGCCTGAGCTGCCGCAATATCTTCAGGACGACTACCATTGCGTAATCTGGCTAAATTCGCTTCACTTGCTGCCGCCGCCGCTTGAGCCTGATAAAGCTGCGGGATTAAATTCGTATTGTCCATTCTCGCAATGACTTGTCCCTGATTGACTCGCGCCCCCTGCTCAACCAATAGCTGCATTAGTCTTCCCGCTTGCTTGGGACTGAGATTGACGGTTTCAATGGGTACAACAGAGCCGCTAGATTTAATTTTGATATCTAAAGACTTAGACTCAACTAATTGAGTTTGATCGTTGATTGATGTTTGGGTTTGATTCCTGCTAGCCAAAACGCGAAAGGCTGTAAATCCACCGCCTAGCACAACGACGAGTAAAACTACAACGAACCAAGGCTTTTTCCAAAAACTTTTGGGCTTTTTATTTTCTTGTTTGGGGGAAACAGTAGTTTGCATCGGGATTAAGCCTGATCGAAGCTGACGGCATGGAAAATTATGTCTATATAAATAAGTTATGGTATTAGCGCTTATTTTGCATCACCCCTCAGCATCATTGCTACATGATTAACGCAACCCTCAAAAAACGGTATATTAGCAAAAGTAAGGACTCAAAAAGACGCAGAAAATTTTTA
>JBJTVM010000578.1:0-4319 GCA_046081205.1 Pseudanabaena sp.
GTTCTTGGCAAAACTTGTCGGGGTTGGGTTCGCTGTTGTGTCTGGCGAAGATAGCTACGGCTTGCCAGTCTTGGATGGGACGATATTGGTTGAGATATAGAAATATTTCGGCTAGGAATTCGCTGTAGAAGTCTTCTTTGGGTTGAAATTGTACTTCTGCTAGAAATATGGGTTTATCACTGGCTGTGGGCATGAAGATGCCGTCAAACCGAAATGCTTTTTCTTTGATCTCGGCTGAGCTAAATTTGTATCCTTCTGCTTCTGATATGGGGCGATCGATTAGCTCGAATAGTAGGGTATGGAAGGATTGGAATAGTTGGAAAAATAGGGTGTCCGTTCTCATGACGGTTTAGTTTAGCATGGTGGCTAACATGTCTGGCAATTTAGGCAACGGACTAGGAATAGCAAATGTACATCTAATGAAATCTGGAACATAACTTCTACGATTAAGGAAACCAAATAGATATATTCATTGGTTCTGAATTATGCGATCGGGCTATTACTTTTTGCTCGTTGTGTTAGTTTTTAGTTCTAGAAGAATAAATAAAAGTATGCCGTTGGTTACACATTGAAAAGTGATTAAGAGTAATGATTCCATATTAAAATAGCTCCCAACTAGTACACTTATGACAGTGCCAGTTAGCCAGATTATTTTCCCAATATTTGAGAAGGATTTTAATGACATTAGGTAAAATCCTTGTCCTATCTGATCATAAAAGAGTATCAGGAAAGAAATAATAAAACTAATGTTTGTCCCATAACTACTAATGTAGCCACCATAGCTATATTTACCACCAAACACATAATGAATAAAATAGAAACTAACAAGAGCAATTAGTCCAGCAAGGGTTGCCAATATCCAATGAAAAAGAATAATTCTTACCCTTTTCTTTATAATCAAATATTCAAAAAATGCCAAGGTAGTATAAGGTATTACAAGAATAAAAATAGATACAACTCCTGGTAAGAAAAGGCTCCATCCTCCAAATAACCAAAACCCAGATAGTACTGCCATTATAACTCTAGCCAATATATTCATTCCTATCCATAAAGACCAAAAACCTATGTACTTAGTAATATTCATCTTCTAAATTACCATTCATCTCCATATAAGTTAGAAGGCTTTGTATAAGCTGGTTGAATGACTTCAAAATCTTTTTCATCCGAGATTCTATCGCCTTCATCATAGGTTTAAGAGTAGGATACGATCGCATTGGTTCCATTGCTATGAATGCTATTACAGAATGGACGATGTTTACGCCTAGAGGATGGAGCAGGTAAAGTTAAAGGATTTACCTTACTTGATAAACTTTGCGTCAAGGGGAGGTCGATCGCGTTTAACTTGGCGTGAATTTTTGGACTTCATATTTGGGCGATCACCATAGGGGACAGTATCAGGATCGTCATCTTCATATTCTTCATCTTCATCTTCATCTTCATCTTCTTCCTCTTCATCATCATCTTCATACTTCTCTTCATCCTCTTCATCATCTTCAACAAATTCTTCTTTGTAATGGGATTGAGTGGCTTTGACTTGATCTTTGATCTCCTTCCCAGATCCAGAGGCAATCACAGCCCGACGAATTAAGAGATTATGCCGCCATGAAGCGATCGCATTAATCACAAAAGCTAAAAATCCGCCACCAACAAATGCAGCTAACATAGCCACACTTAGGGGAATCGCGATTGTCTTTTGACCTAAAAAGAAAATCTGCACCGCAGGCTGTAAATTTTGGACAAAGATAGCCGCAAGTAAGGTGATCGCCATCCCTAAAATCACAAGTTGCACGATCATGATCGCACCCGAAGATTTCTTGTTGGCAGCATTTGCAACTTGCGAAAAACGCGATCGCGTCATAGTTCAGCATCTCCTGTGACCATATTAGAAGGCATTCTACCCTGCCAACGCTGGATTAAATCTGCATCAATATCCAGTTGATCGAGCGCTCTAGCAATCACAAAATCCACCAAATCATTGATCGTCTGCGGATTGTGATACCAAGCAGGAATCGCTGGGACAATTCTCGCCCCTGCTTCCGCTAAAGCGGTGAGATTTCGCAAATGGATCAAACTTAAGGGGGTTTCACGCGGTACGATCACCAATTTTCGTCCTTCTTTGAGATGGACATCCGCAGCCCGCTCTAACAAATCAGAGCTTAATCCGTGAGCAATCTTCGCTACCGTTGCCATACTGCAAGGAATTACCAGCATTCCCAATGTCCGAAATGAACCACTAGCGATCGTTGCCCCCACATCGGCAAATTGATGACAAGTTAGTTTGCCATCATGAGTCTCACTGCGATCGCGCCAAAACTGTTCTTGTAATCGCAAATTACTCGGCATGGCAATATTATTTTCCGATTGCCACACCATCATCGCTGCTTTAGAAGCCACCAGATCGACAGTGTAATGATTATTTAATAAAAATTTAAGCGATCGCACAGCATAAATCATGCCTGATGCCCCAGAAACCCCTAGTACAATCGCTTTTTTAATATCTTTGTTATTTTGCATTCAATATCTAAATTCAGCATTTAATTCAGCACATTAGCTCAATCATAGCTCTGTTTGTTAAGCTTAAAGTTATAAAGCGCTGTAGATATGTCGTGATCAAGCAAATTATTGATGAGACAAAGTTCTGTAACTTGGTAGGTAAATATGTTATTAGGCAAAACATTAAGGAATCGGTACAAAATCCTCACAGTTTTAGGAAGTGGGGGGTTCGGTGATACCTACTTAGCGCAAGATATAGACTTACCAGGTCACCCCACCTGTGTCGTTAAGCAACTCAAGCCCAAAGATACTAGTCCCAATGTTTTGCCGATCGCCAAAAGTTTATTTGATCGGGAAGCAGAGTATCTATACAAATTGGGTAATACTCATAGCCAAATTCCCAAACTGTTTGCTCACTTTGAAGAAAACAATGAATTTTTTTTGGTACAAGAATTTGTAGAAGGACATAGCCTTGCCGAAGAAATTCCGATTGGTAAACGATTATCAGAGATTGCCACAACATCTCTATTACTGGAGATTTTAGAAGTTCTAGCCTTTGTTCATCAAAATAATATTATCCATCGTGACATCAAACTCACCAACATCATGCGCCGTCGGCAAGATGGCAAGATCGTTCTGATTGACTTTGGTGCAGTTAAAGACATCAGTACTCTAAAAACTGACTCCCAAGGCCATACTGACGTTACGGTTAGCATTGGCTCCCCAGGATATATGCCAAGCGAACAAGCAAGGGGTAAGCCTCGCCTCAGTAGTGATGTCTATGCAGTGGGCATGATTGGCATTCAAGCACTAACGGGTATAGCGCCTGATAGCCTGCAAGAAGACCCAAACACAGGCGAAATCATGTGGCGCGATCGCGTAGAGGTCAGTAATGCTTTTGCAGAAGTACTCCAAAAAATGGTGTTTTTCCATTTTAGTCAGCGCTATAAATCGGCGATCGATGCTTTACAAGCCGTTCAATCTCTTTTTGCTACCAACATTAGTAATAATATTGCCCCAACTGAAGCGATCGCTTATCCATTATTCGCCTCAAATTCATCGCCAACTATAGTTACAAATACCAATAGAGAGACTGCTCCTACATCTGCACCAACAACCCCACAAGTCTCTGTCCCAACAACCCCACAAACCCCTGTCACAACGCCCCATGCCACAGTCTCTGCCCCAAATCCCACCTTCTCAAAATTTCAACCATTTCTATGGGTTGCCTTGACTGGAGTAATATCAGTTTCGGCAGCGATCGCTACAGCAATGCTCATACCAAAACTAACTAATCAGACTAGTAATAATACTCAAATTGAAACTACAAAAGCACCCACAAGCTCTCCATCAATTTCTCCAACTACTTCCCCCAGTCCAGAAATAAAGGAGCCTATAGAAACACAAATTCCAGAACCACCAGTTGAAACCTCTAATCCCACGATGATGAGTTTTGGGGCGATCGCTCGTTCTCCATCGACTCAAGCCAAGGGTTACTCTTGGAACTACACTTCTCAAAAAGCCGCCGAAACAAGAGCTTTGAGCGAATGTGAAAGTAGCTCTAGTTCAGGGGATTGTCAAGTATTAATTTGGGCGCGGAATGCCTGTATGTCAATAGCTGAGAGTTCTAATGGTGCAGCAGGATCAGGCTGGTCAGCGGATATGATTGCTGCTGAGAATACCGCAAAACAAGTTTGCCAGCAATACAAAGGTATTAATTGTGAAGTTACTCGCACAATTTGTTTACCAGTTCAGCAATAGCGATCTAAGGGTATTGAGTTTTCATTTTGCTGTAGGCAAAATGAAAACTCAATCCTATGATTATG
>JBJTVM010000579.1:0-3402 GCA_046081205.1 Pseudanabaena sp.
AACATTTTGTGTTTTTATAGTTGCGGGAATTAATGCCAAAGCACAAGATAGCTACGCTATTTTGTGCTTTTAAAACCCTTACAGGGTTTGGCTTTTAATTCATAGAAGTGTGGCGATACTTCTGTGAATTGATATAAAAGTAGGATAGGTTGGCGATCGCCATTTAGACTTGCTAAACACTCCCCAAATGGCGAAAAATAGTAAGAATTGCTTGGCAATTCTTACTATTTTTCGCTTTTGTTGAACTGACATTAAGTTTGTGTTCTTACATTACTTGCAACGATCCCCGCAAAGATAGACAATGTTTGCATTCAGAAAAAATATGCAAATAAAAAAGCCAAGATAATCCGAATAATTTATGAAAAACATACTGGCTATCATTCTGGGCGGCGGACAGGGAAGCCGACTATATCCCCTCACTAAGACCCGTGCTAAACCCGCAGTCCCCGTAGCAGGCAAATATCGATTGATCGACATTCCTGTGAGTAACTGTATTAACTCAGGTATTGAAAAAATCTATATCCTGACGCAGTTTAACTCCGCATCACTTAATCGACATGTCAATCAAGCCTATCGACCTGCATCCTATTCTGATGGCTTTGTGGAAATTCTTGCTGCACAGCAGACCCCCGATAGTCCAGATTGGTTTCAAGGTACTGCCGACGCTGTTCGTCGTTATGCATGGCTTCTAGAATCTTGGGATGTCAGTGAATATTTGATCCTTTCTGGTGATCATCTCTACAATATGGACTACGAAAAATTCGTCCAACATCACCGCGAAACAGGCGCAGATATTACCCTCTCCGTATTACCTGTGGATCAGAAAAAAGCCTCAGCCTTTGGTTTAATGAAAACTGATAGTAATGGCAAAGTAATTAATTTTCTAGAAAAGCCTAAAGGTGAAGCTCTAGAGGGAATGCGTGTTGACACTACTAAACTCGGGTTGGATCAAGCTTCCGCGATCGCGAACCCTTTTATAGCTTCGATGGGGATCTATGTGTTTAGCAAGCAGGCTATGTTAGATCTGCTCAGCAAGAATCCCGAACATACAGATTTTGGTAAAGAAATTATTCCTAGTGCAATTCATAATTTGAATGTTCAGGCTTATCTCTATGAAGGATATTGGGAAGATATTGGAACTATTGAGTCTTTCTACCAAGCAAATCTCGAACTAACACGTCATCCTGCCACTGGTTTTAATTTCTACGAAACCAAAAAACCCATTTACACTCGTGCTCGCTATTTGCCCCCTAGCAAAGTACATGATAGTAAAGTCAAAGATTCTATCATTGGCGAAGGATGTATCCTCAGCAAGTCCACAATTACTAACTCAGTCGTTGGTATTCGGATGCATATTGAAGCCAATTGCACAATTGAAGACACATTACTAATGGGTTGTGATTTCTATCAACCTGAAGAGGAGCGGGCCTCAGATCTCCAAAACAGCCGAGTGCCAATGGGCATTGGCGAAAATACGATCATTCGCCACGCAATCATCGATAAAAATGCTCGCATTGGCAAAAATGTGCAAATTATCAACAAGGATCGAGTTCAAGATGTAAATCGTGAAGAACAAGGCTATTGCATCTGTAATGGCATTGTTGTCGTTGTCAAAAACGCCGTTATTCCTGACAACACGATTATTTAATCCCAATTCACAGAATTGTGGCTACAATTCTGTGAATTAAAAACAAAACCCTTACATTGAAAGCAAAAAATGGCGTAGCCATTTTTTGCTTTCAATGTAACTTGAGTTAGATATATCTATTTGCGGCGCAATCATATATAAACAATAAAAGCCTTGCTAAGCAAGGCTTTTATTGTTTATATAGAAGGCTGGCGCTTGTGCCATTCCGTTGATTGCTCGTAGCCGTAGGCAACTTGCAATAACACATCTTCTCTTAAGACATTAGAGATCATCTGCAAGCCAATTGGTAATCCTTTTGAATCAAATCCACAGGGGATACTAATCCCTGGTAGACCCGCCAAATTTACAGGAATTGTCATTAAATCAGAGAGATACATTCCCAACGGATCTTCTGTTTTACTGCCTGCCTTAAAAGCAGTAGTTGGTGCTGTTGGACAAACTAAAACATCAACCTGCTCAAAAGCTTTTTGAAAATCTTGAACGATTAGAGTTCTAACTTTCTGTGCTTTGAGGTAATAAGCATCATAATAACCAGCCGATAGAACATATGTCCCAATCATAATCCGTCGTTTTACCTCTGCCCCAAAGCCTTGTTCGCGAGTATTTTCATACATGCTCAGCAAGTTCTCAGACTCCTGATCACGAAGACCATACTTTACACCATCATATCGAGCAAGATTTGCAGAAGCTTCTGAAGGAGCAATGATGTAATAGGTAGGCAATCCGTAGCGAAATCGAGGACAGGAAATTTCATAGACTTCTGCACCCATAGTCTCGAAATGGGCGATCGCTTTTCTGACTGCAACTTCTACTTCACTATCTAACCCTTCACCAAAGGTTTCGGTAATTACACCAATTTTTTTACCCTTGAGTGACTGGGTTAAATTTGGGGTTAATAAAGCTGCGTAGTCAGGGACTTCGATATTAATGCTAGTAGAATCCTTGGGGTCGTAACCTGCGATCGCTCCTAAAAATATTGCGGCATCTTCGACAGAGTTGGCAAAGGGGCCTATTTGATCCAATGATGAAGCAAAAGCAACTAGCCCAAATCGGGAAACTAGTCCATAGGTAGGTTTTAAGCCAACGACACCACAATAGGAAGCTGGTTGACGAATTGAGCCACCTGTATCTGAACCCGTGGCGATTACACATTCACCACTAGAGACTGCTGCCGCCGAGCCGCCTGAGGAGCCACCAGGCACATAATCTGTATTCCAAGGATTAGCAGTGAGGGCGATCGCCGAGTTTTCGGTAGAACTACCCATTGCAAACTCATCGAGATTAGTTTTGCCGACCATGACAGCACCAGCCGCTCGCAATTTTGCTGTAATTGTCGCTTCGTAGGGCGGGACAAAATTTTTCAGCATATTGGAGCCGCAAGTGGTAGGCATCCCCTTGACACACATATTATCTTTCATGCCTAAGGGAATACCTGCCAGTGCTGGTAAAGTTTCACCTGTGGCGATCGCAGCATCGATGACTTTTGCTTGAGCGATCGCCACTTCGGGTGTAACTGTCACAAAACTATGTAATTTTGGCTCTAACCGATCAATGCGATCTAAAAACTCTTGAGCAATTTCGGTGGCTGATCGCTCTTTATTGATTAAGGTTTGACGAATTTGGGCGATCGATGACATAAACAAACTGATGGGTTATTGGGCAGAGTCCCAATTATAAAACCAAACTAGCTAATGCTAACGATGGGGTAATTTAACAGCAATACTCATTATGAAACCGATTTTGGTGTTTCCAGC
>JBJTVM010000580.1:0-5027 GCA_046081205.1 Pseudanabaena sp.
CATCGCGAAGCGATGCTTTCAAAAGCTTTTTTGTACTTCTTAAAGCCTCAACAGGCTGTAACAGACCTAATCCTGACAAGTATTTAACGTGAGTTCGATATCGTCATTTGCACCGCATTTCGCGTGGCGCAAATGGCGCGAAATGGTAAAAACTGCTCTGCGATTTTTACCATTTTGCGCGTTCAACGAATTGACGTTGTTTTAATTAAATCTTAACTATTGTGAGCGCAAGAAATATAATGAGAGTAATTTAAAAAAAGTTTTTACTTTCGGAGTCTAAATGATCAGACATATCCTTGTAGATAATCTAGCAGAAGATTTTCACAATGTTAGCAGTGCTTCTGTTCCGACTCTCGCAAATATTTGGGCAAAGAAGTATATTCAAAATCTGCAAGCGGATTCACCAAAGCAAGATATTCAATCTAATAATTTAGGTGAGATTCTCTCACCAGAGAGACGTAAAACTACTGCGGCTAATTTATTGCAGTCTTTGCGGTTTTCCAGCGCTCAAGCATGGGCGAAGACCGAGAATCTGCTGATGGGGCAGTTGCAAGCCCACGGTATTTCCGCAGATTTAATTGATCCTTGGCAAATCGCCACAGACTCTCGTTTTTTATTGGAGCAAGCTCTCAATATATACACAGAGAATTCGCATTCTCGACTAGTCCAAATAGACTTGAATACCGATGGGCAGAATCTGAAGCTAGAAAGTCACACACAACTACCTACAGTTGGTCAGCTTTCCGTCGCGATCGCCCAAAGTGTGGGAAAGATTCGCAAAAAATACACATCAGTCGATCCAAGGGCGATCGGGTTTGTGAGTATGCAATTTCATTACAGTGGTCAGCTACTGCTTGACTCACTGCCACCTCTAGAAAAACTGATGGTAAACTCCTACTTCAAAGTCATTGACGATCATCTATACATGCCCTTGCAAAGATGTTACGAAGCGGCTGGGAATTTGGAATATGAGGATACCGCTTTAGTGTCGGTGCGTCATTTGCTGACATTAACCAGTGAAATTGCGCGGCAAGTTTCCCAGAAAACCCTGATCATGCATTCTGACTATCAGTGTCATAGTGGGGTACTGAGTTCTCCTCAAGTTCGTATTTCGAGTTTACGAGATATTGAGATGTTCCAAGTTTATCTTTGTCTCTGTGCTCTAGAAAAAAGCGTTTCTTCAATTCAGCAAGAGCTTTTTCCTCTCTGTGTCATGCTCTATCCACCTTTAAAAGTTAGTTGGGAACTAGTACGCACTTTATTGAGATTGCTTGCTCAAGAAATGCATAACCATCTTGCTGAAGAGTATGTCCAAGATTTTGAGCCATATCTCACAATTTTGAATGAAATGTTTGGTGCTGATGTGCTGCCTGAAGCCTGATAATAATAGAGCTAATGATATTAAGCTTATTACCTTGATAAGAAAGCCATGCTTTGTATGGCTTTCTTGTTAAAATCAGGCTTTCAATCCTCAGCTTAGAACAGCTACGAACAGAAAAATTAAGCATGACCTGTATTTGTACGATTAGCCAAGCGATCGCCATCACATCGGCAACGGTTGCCAATATTGACGAAAACGCGCAAAACAAAGAGATAAGGGGCGTTATTTCCGATAGTCGCAAACTCCAAGCTGGTGAGTTATTTGTGGCTTTAATAGGCGAAAATTTCGATGGTCATGGGTTTGTGGCTCAGGCGATCGCTCAAGGAGCCGTAGCAGCGATCGTTAGTCGCGAATGGGCTAGTTCCACTGCCGCCAAGGGGTTGCCTGTACTAGCGGTTGACAATACGATCGCAGCTTATCAAGATCTAGGGCGTTGGTGGCGATCGCAGTTTTCAAACCCAGTAGTAGCGATTACTGGCTCCGTGGGCAAAACTACTACTAAAGAAATTATTGCGAGTATGTTGGCTTGCTATGTCACCGACGATCATCGAGTCCATAAAAGTCAGGCTAACCACAATAATGATATTGGTGTAGCGCAAACCTTGATGGCGATCAATCCTGATCAGGATGATTTCGTAGTCGTAGAGATGGGAATGCGTGGTTTAGGTGAAATTGAACGTCTAGCAAAAACGGCTCTGCCTACGGTAAGTGTAATTACCAATGTTGGGACAGCGCATATTGGCAGATTGGGATCAAGGGAGGCGATCGCCCAAGCTAAATGTGAACTTTTAGCGGAGACTCCTCCCACTGGTACGGTTGTTTTGAATGCAAGTAATCCTCTTTTACTGGAAACTGCAAGCAAGGTTTGGGATGGGAAAACACTTACCTATGGTTTAGGCACTGGCGATATCAATGGAGAACTGATTGACAATCATTTACAGGTAGAGGGTTTGACATGGGAATTACCCTTACCTGGTCGGCATAATGCTTTAAATTTCTTGGCTGGTTTAGCCGTTCTTAAGGCGTTAAATCTTGACTGGGCTAGGACAACTCAAGGACTAGGGAAACTCGATCTACCCTTTGGCAGAGCACAATTATACGAGTTACCTCAAGATGTGATCATTCTTGATGAGACTTATAACGCTTCTCCTGAAGGCATGTTGGCTGCTCTAAGACAACTTGCGGATATGCCAGCCAAAAGACATTGGGCAGTATTGGGAACGATGAAGGAATTGGGGGAAATGTCTACTCAATTACATCGTCAAGTTGGTGAAGCGATTAGTAAATTGGGAATTGAAGGAGCAATTATCTTGACCGATGGCGAGGCAGATGCAATTTTAGCAGGAGCCAATGGAGCGTTAAAACATGCGATCGCCTGTCAGTCCTATGAAGATATTACGCAGACGCTTTTACAAAAAGTCAAAAGTGGCGATCGGATTCTCTTCAAGGCTTCGCGATCGGTGGGTATGGATCAGGTGGTAAAAGCATTTCGCCAAACTTGGCAATAAAAAAGCTAGGGGCGGCACGAAGCGCCGCCCCTAGCTTTTTTTTATGTAATGGTGGTGCGTAGCACCGCCATTAACTACGTTTTTTCTGGAGTTGTCGTTGAATGATTTTAACTAGATGAGATAGTTTCACAGGTTTAGCTAAATATTCATTTGCGCCAACTGCTAAACATTTTTCGCGATCGCCTTCCATCGCATGAGCTGTTAAAGTAACAATTGGAATATGGCTAATATTTGGATTTGCCCGAATCCGTGCAATCGCGCCGATCCCATCTAGGACTGGCATTTGAATATCCATGAGAACTAGATCAGGTTTTTGCGCAATGGTCATATCAATCGCCTCTTGACCGTTACTTGCAAAAATTAGCCGATATCCTCGACTAGTCAGATAATTAGAAAAGGTTTCAATATTACTTGGATTATCATCTGCTAACAAAATCAAAGCATTAACCGACAAACTATTATCTAAGTCGCTATCTGAACTACTATCTGAATTGCTGTCACAATGATGATTGTCAACCAAATTAGGAATAGGACTAATGGGTTCAAAGTTAACTCTCTCTCTCTGGGGTAAAACTATCGAAAAACAACTTCCCTCACCAACTTGACTAGTAACACTTACAGATCCTCCATGCAGTTCCGCAATCTGTTTGACTAGGGTAAGTCCTAGCCCTGTACCCGCATATTGTCGATTAAGACTGCTATCAATTTGGACAAAAGCTTGAAATAGTTTACTAATATCTGTTTGAGAAATACCAATACCTGTGTCGATAATTGAGAGAACTAGCGCATAACAACATTCAGAAGTTAATTTTGATGATTTTGATGTTTCTATTTTCTGAAGTTTCACTTCTAAGGAGACTTTCCCTTTTTTAGGAGTGAACTTAACCGCATTGCTAAGTAGATTAATCAAAGCTTGCTTCATGCGACGCTCATCAACCAAGAATGTCTTGATGTTGGGCGCGATCGCCAATTTAAGCTGAATATTTTTCTGGTTGGCTAATTGCTTTACAAAGTTGAGACTGGATTTACAAAGATACTCTACTTCTACAGAGCTAAGTTCTAACTCTAATTTCCCTGCACCAATTTTGGCTACATCCAAAATGTCATTGATTAAAGCCAATAGATGCCGACCACTAGTTTCAATTAGAGACAGCGATCTCATCTGTCGTTCATTGAGATCTCCAAATACTCCAGTCATCAAACCTTCAGACATTCCCAAAACCGCATTGAGGGGAGTACGGAGTTCATGGCTCATATTGGCAAGAAACTCATCTTTAAGCTTAGTTGCCCTTGCTAGCTCAGCATTGGTTTCTATTAATTGTTGGTTAGCGAATTGAAGCTCTTGAGTACGTTGCTCAACCCTAGACTCTAATTGCTGATTGAGTTGATAGAGCGCCTCAATTGCCTCTTGGCGTTCGACTTCCGCACTTTGCAAAGACTCTTCAGCTTGTTTGCGATCGCTAATATCTTCGATGACACCAACAAAAAGTGGTGGCTGACCAACTTCATCTAATATTTTAGAACTAGTTGTCCTTACCCAGAGCATCTTTCCATCTCGATGTAAAAGACGCTTTTCCATTTGATAGCCTTCACTTTCTCCAGATAAGACCTGAGTACGTAACCTCAAATTATCTTCGATCTCTTCAGGCAGCATATTGTCAGTAAATCGCATTAATTGCAATTCACTTTCAGTATAGCCAACCATTTGTTGATAGAAAGGATTAGCCCTCACAAATTTACCATTAGCATCAGTAATTGCCATACCCACAACTGAGCGTTCAAACATTGCGCTTAAAAGAGATTCACTAGCTCTTAAGCGTTGTTCACTCTGCTGTAAAGCTATTGCAGAAATCATGCGATCACTGATGTCTTCGGCTACAGCCGCAATTTGCTCAATATTCCCTTGGGCATTTTTTAAAGGGAAGCAGCGTCCCCATATCCATCTAATTTCTCCATTAGGACGCACAATACGATACTCTTCACTAAAGACTCCACTATCACCAGTCAAAGCATGGGCTTGATTAATTCTATCTATATCTTCAGGATGTATCGATTGCATCCATATATCAGGATTTTGATATAAATTCTCACTTGGTTGTCCCCATGTTTCTGCATATCTAGGACTCACATATAGAACC
>JBJTVM010000581.1:0-5771 GCA_046081205.1 Pseudanabaena sp.
ATCGTTTTTTTAAATATATTGACCCGATTTTTGACCCATATAATCGTTTTAAGTCGGAGCTTGATTTACATGGTTTAAAGCCATTTCAAATTTTTGAAGATGGTGAAAAACAAGGTTTTATTACGGTTAAGGTGCAAACCAAAACTGGAGTTTTGGCATTCGATGTTCCAACCAAAAAAATTACCAGTTCCAGCGCCGGAGTTTTTACCTTTTGGATGATTTTTACCGTAATTATCACCTCAATAATTTCGATAATTTTTTTCAAAAATCAAATTCGTTTTTTGCGTCATTTAAGCGAAGTTGCCGAAAAATTTGGTCGGGGGCAAGATGTTGCCAGTCCTCGTCCCAGCGGTTCACAAGAGATGCGTTCTTTAGCTATTTCTTTTATGAAAATGAAGGAGAGAGTAATGCGCCAAATTTCGCAACGAACCGATATGCTTTCGGCGGTTTCTCACGATTTACGCACCCCACTTACTCGCATGAAATTGCAATTAGAAATGATGAAACCAAGCCCCGAAATTGAGGAGTTAAAAAATGATATTATTGATATGGAAAAATTGATAAATGAATATTTGGATTTTGCTAGAGGCGATGATAAAGAGAAAATAAATATGGTAAAAATTCATAAATTTATTGATGAAAAAATTATAAATCACTATAAAAAGTTAAAACTTAACATTAATTACGAAATATTATTTGAGCCCAATATTGAAATTCCGTTAAAAAAATTAGCATTTCAGCGCGCCATAATTAACTTAGTTAATAATGGCTTTCGTCACGCCAAAAATGTGTATTTAAAATGTTATTTATCGCATCAAAATTTAATCACCGATTTAGGTGTTTCCAGCGCCGAAGGCGCTGGAAACACCTAAATCGGTTTCATAATGAGAATTGCTGCTGCTAGGTGTTTTAACGTCAGTTCGACGAAAGCAAAATGGTAAGAATCACTAAGCAATTCTTACCATTTTGCAACATTTGCAGCTTGCTTCGCAAGCTACAAATGGCGATATAGTAAGCCCAAAATAAGAGTGGCGGCGCTTCGCGCTGCCACTCTTATTTTGGGCTTTGATTTGTCCTAGCTATTTAGTATCGTAAATCATAGAAACTGAGCCTGCCATAACCAAGAAACTGTGAATTTGGGCGATCGCCTTGAGGAAATGCAGTTACCCCAAACAGGTAAACGCCATCATAACGAGGATTGCGAACAGGTCGCAGTCCCACAACTAGCTTGCTGCCAATTTGATTGCTAGCAGGAATCGGCGGGTCAAAAGTAATCATCACTTTATCGCGATCCTGACTTGGCAAAATCTCAGTTTTACTGGAAATAGCGATCCGCTCTCCTGAAGACAACTGCAAATAGGCGATCGTTTCATTGCTCAGAAAACCAACTGCATCAAAACCTTCTGTTTGAGTAACTTCTAACTTTTGTAAAGGCTCTCCCATATTTTCAGGTAAGGCGATCGCAAAGTAATAGATCGCACTCCGAGAATAAATCCGATTTACAGTAGTTTCTGCACCTAAAAGAAATGGCAGTTGCACAAAATAGGTTTTGCCATCACGTAACTGTACGGCTCCTGCTGAGGAGTTTAAAAAATTGCTAGAGGGGAAATTTGGATTGTTACCTACAAAAAAAGGTATTGCTAAAATTGATAGAGTAGGAACGGGTAGCAATGCGATCGCAGTCATAACTTTTTTACGCATTTTTTTCACCATAAAGACGTACCGTTTTGCTAGCATTGTAGGAATAGCTACTTTTTAGCAGTGATAAGCTTACCGAAAGTCAGGCTATCTCATTAAAATGCTATCTCATTAAGATAGAGGTATCTACTGTGGTTTCTTCCCCTCCAACATCGTCGAATGCAGTACTAAATCTTGAAAGTTCTCTTTCTTCTAGTGCTGATTCTCCTATTCCAGACTCTGCTCCTACCACAGACAATATAACTAATCGTTCGATGATCGCTATTCTTGATTTCGGTTCTCAGTACTCAGAGTTAATTGCCCGCCGTATCCGCGAAACACAGGTCTATTCTGAAGTTTTAACTTATCACATTACAGCCGAAAATTTATTACGGTTTAATCCCCAAGGCATCATCTTGTCTGGAGGTCCAAATTCAGTTTATGAGGAAGATGCTCCTCAATGCGATCCTGAAATTTTCAATTTGGGTATACCTATTTTAGGTGTTTGCTATGGAATGCAACTGATGACCAAGCAACTCGGCGGTAAGGTTGAGCAATCTGATCGTGGAGAATATGGCAAAGCTGAGTTACAAATTGATGATCCCACTGATTTATTTACTAACGTAGATACAGGGATCACCATGTGGATGAGTCATGGTGACTCCGTAATTGAATTGCCCAAAGGATTTGAAGTATTAGCACATACTTCAAATACCCCCTGTGCGGCGATCGCTGATCATGACAAAAAGTTATACGGGGTACAGTTCCACCCTGAAGTCGTCCATTCTGCAGGTGGGATGGCGATGATTCGCAACTTTGTGTATCACATTTGTGGATGTGAGCCAAGTTGGACAACTGATGCTTTTATCGAAAATTCGATCCGTGAAATTCGTGCTCAAGTTGGCGATAAACGGGTATTACTAGCTCTTTCAGGTGGAGTAGATTCTTCTACTCTTGCTTTTTTATTGCATGAGGCGATCGGCGATAACCTCACCTGTATGTTCATCGATCAAGGCTTCATGCGAAAGCTGGAACCAGAACGTCTTGTCAAACTTTTTGAAGAACAGTTCCGTATTCATGTTGAGTATGTCAATGCTCGCGAAAGATTCCTTGAAAAAGTGAAAGGAGTTACTGATCCTGAGCAAAAGCGCAAGATTATTGGCGGCGAGTTTATTAGTGTATTTGAAGAAGAATCTCAACGCTTAGGACCTTTTGACTTTCTCGCTCAAGGTACTCTCTATCCAGATGTCATTGAATCAGCAGACACCAATGCTGACCCTGTTACTGGTAAGCGTGTTGCTGTCAAAATCAAGAGCCATCACAATGTGGGTGGTCTACCTGATAATCTGCGTTTCACTCTTGTCGAGCCACTTCGCAAGCTCTTTAAGGATGAAGTGCGTAAGGTTGGTACAGCGCTTGGACTTCCCGAAGAAATCGTCAGGCGTCAGCCTTTCCCTGGGCCTGGTTTAGCGATTCGGATTATTGGTGATATTACGAGCGACCGCTTGAATACTTTACGTGATGCTGACTTGATTGTGCGCCAAGAAATTAACCGTGCAGGTCAATATAATAATCTCTGGCAAGCGTTTGCGGTACTGTTGCCCACAGTGCGTAGTGTTGGTGTGATGGGAGATAAGCGGACTTATTCCAATCCTATCGTTTTGCGCCTTGTCACCAGCGAGGATGGCATGACTGCGGACTGGGCAAGGGTTCCCTATGAGCTATTGGAAACTATTTCCAATCGGATTGTCAATGAAGTTGAAGGTGTCAATCGAGTGGTGCTAGATATCACATCCAAGCCCCCTGGCACGATTGAATGGGAATAATTTAAATAGAAAGGGGGCGTAATGCGCTCCCTTTCTGTATTAATGAACTATTTCTTGCTCTTGGGAATTGCTTGGCTAAAGAGGGTTGCTAAAATTTAAGAACTCAAATACGCAAGAGATATAAAGTGATGCTAACTATTGAAAATTCTACGCAAAGCGATGTTAGGCAATTGCTAATCCAAGAAATCGAGCAAACTTCAGATTATTTACTAAGCGAGGTTTTAGATTTTCTTTTGTTTGTGAGAGCAAAACATTCCCAAGATGGCTTGAATATAAATGCTGGTAGCTATGAAGCTGATGAAGATTATGAGGATATTGAAGATGCCAAACCTGCTCTAGCATCTATTGAATCTGAAGGTACTATCTCTTGGGAAAGTCTCAAGGCTGAGATTGGTCTATGACATATCGTATTGAGTTTGTAAAACAATCTGCTAAACAGTTAAAATCTATATCCACTGAAGAGAAGCAAAGGATAAAGATAAAGATTGATGCTTTAGCCGAAGTTCCGCGTCCTAATGGTGTAGTTAAGCTGGTAGGTGAAGATAGTCTTTATCGTATTAGAGTGGAACTATCGCATCATTTACTCTATTCAGGATAATCAACTGTTGATTAAATTACAAAATTGGTGGATGAAGGTTAGCTAAAATTAGTAAGCGTCTTAAATTTATAACACCTTCTCTATTCAATAATAAAGACTCTATGGTTGCCCGACCTGTATCAGTTTTCCCGATCATCAAGGTAAAGTCATCGTTCCAATAAAAATGGTCTTCCCAATTTTGTTGACGTGGATTAAACAGACTGACCTGTGAATTTGTCGTTGGGTCAATCGCTAGAGTTTTGGTATGTTTGTGGCTGTTGCATCCAAAACAACTCCAAGCTAAATTTTCAACAATAGTTTCACCACCTGCTTTACGCGGCTTGATATGTTCAACTGTAAAACTCTGAGTACCTACATTTTCAGGACATTGGCAATACTCACAATAATTTTTGGCTCTTGTTGCCACATACCTTCTAGTTGCTACAGAAATTTTGTCAGATGACACGATCACCTCGTTTTTGTGGCGCAAATTTGGTAATTAGGCTCAGTGGATCGACTTTACGGATTTGGGCTAATTGAAAAATAGCTGATACTCTGTTTGCATCTTCTTTTTCAATACGAGACACAAAAGCTAACAGTTCTTGATATTCTGCTGTTGTCATATCGTCACCGCTCTCATTAAGTTGACGTAAGTAATCAAGTCTAGCCTGCTCTTCTTTGGAGATTTTGCGATGAATGATTTGTAATAATTTTTCTTCAGTGTTATCTGAGGGCATGGTCTTAGTTTGACTAGCCCTTTGATGTAAAATATTAAGCAACTCAATCACTTCTGTTAGTGATTCTTCGGGCAGTTGCTCTACTAACTGGATTGCTTTTTGTCGATTTTCTGTTGCTACTGTCATTGCTTAGTCTCTTTATTCATTACAATAATTGTCAGTTAAATTTGTACCTGTAATTGATTCTAAAGGAATCTCTATTAATTAGGTGTGATCGCGTGTTGCAAAATAGTCGCAAAACTTAGTAGGAGAATGGCATTTATTTATTTTTAATCTACAACCTGCTTGAAATAGGGAATATAGGCAGAGATCCCTACAACAGCCAGTTGGCGGTTATGCTGATTCTCCTTTATTGCTAGGATTAAGTAGCTGATGATCGCATTAAAGCTACAAAGCATTGAAGCTACAGATATGAATATTCAAAACTTTCAGGCACAAAATACGAACTCTGAAAACTTTTATGCCGATCTACCTGTTCTTCTAAATTTTGCTGATATTACCCATAGCGAAAATTTTGATGCATTTCCCAATGACTGGGCTGTAATTATTACTGATATTATCGATTCTACTAAAGCGATCGAGGATGGAAGATATAAAGATATCAATCTCCTAGGTGCTTGTTCCATTATTGTAATTTTAAATATCGTTGGAGAATTAGAGATTCCCTTTGTATTTGGTGGTGATGGAGCATCTATTCTCATTCCCTCAAGGTTTATCCCAGAGGCAGAGCAAGCATTATTGGCGGTGCAGAAGCTAGCCACCGAAGAATTTAATCTTAGATTACGCATAGGAATTGTCCCGCTGGATGCTATTACATCCAGCTATGACATTAAAGTTGCGAAACTACGCATCTCTGACAACTATGTACAAGCGATCCTCAGAGGTGGAGGCATCAGCTATGCAACACGTTTAGTTAAGGATCAAGCAACAACAGACTTGTATAGTCCTAAATCC
>JBJTVM010000582.1:0-5877 GCA_046081205.1 Pseudanabaena sp.
CCTTTGACCGCGCCCTCCAAATCAATCCTGAAGACCACCAAGCATGGTACAACCGAGGCGTTGCGCTAGGTAATTTAGGCAGAAACGAAGAAGCGATTGCATCTTATGACCGCGCCCTCCAAATCAATCCTGAAGACCACCAAGCATGGTACAACCGAGGCATTGCGCTAGGTAATTTAGGCAGATACGAAGAAGCGATTGCATCTTATGACCGCGCCCTCCAAATCAAACCTGACAAAGACGAAGCATGGTACAACCGAGGCATTGCGCTAAGTAGATTAGGCAGATACGAAGAAGCGATCGCAGCCTATGACCGCGCCCTCCAAATCAAACCTGACGAACACCAAGTATGTTACAACCGAGGCATTGCGCTAGGTAATTTAGGCAGATACGAAGAAGCGATCGCATCCTATGACCGCGCTCTCCAAATCAAACCTGACAAAGACGAAGCATGGAGTAGTAGAGGTTATGCTTTTTTGCGATTAGCAAAATTTGATGAGGCATTTGCTAGTTTTGAGAAAGAGATGGAATTTAATGAGGGTAGCGCTTATTATGACAAAGCCTGTTACTATGCAGTACAAAATCAAATTGATGAAGCTATTACTAACCTACAAAAAGCCATTGAGATAGATAGTGAAGAATATCTTAATAGAGCAAAGACCGACTCAGATTTTGACAACATCCGCCACGATCAACGCTTTCAAGCCTTGTTACAATAAGATCAGTAAACTCATTTATTTAACTCAGTTAGAAACAATGGAAACCTACAAGACCTACATCACCATAGAAAATCCAGAACGAGTTGTCCTCTCAAACTTACCATTTCAGGCAGGACAGCGCGTAGAAATCATCGTCTTACCTGAATATGACCGAGTTATAATCAGCCAAAAGCTCAAAGCCTTATTTAAAAAGACTCAAGCCCTACCTGAAATCAGCACAATTACAGAAGCAGATATCGAAGCAGAAATTAACGCATATAGAAATGGACAATGAAAGTAGTTATTGACACGAATATCTTAGTATCTGCGGCAATGCGTGACGGCATACCTGAGATAGTCATTCAATTTATAGTCGATCGCCCTGAATTTGAATGGATAGTCTCTCAAGAAATCATAACTGAATACACAGAAGTTTTACAACGGCAAAAGCTTAAGTTAAGCGAAGAAGTGCAGCAAGAATGGATTGATTTACTTCAAACCGTTACAAGGCTAATTGAAGTCAATATCGAAGTTGACTTTCCTAGAGATCGCAAAGATGCTAAATTTCTTGCTTGTGCGATCGCTGCCAATGCGGACTTTCTGATAACAGGCGATCGGGACTTCGAGGATGTGCAAACGTTAAAAAATACAACCATTCTATCTGCCAAAAATTTCAAACAATTATTTTTTGATTAACAATCAATCGATCTCCAAACATCAAAGACCGATTAAGATTTTGGCTACATCCGCCACGACCGCCGCTTTCAAGCCTTGATACAATAGTAGAAAACGCAATGACTACCCTGCTCGAACAAGCCCTTACCGCTGCTTCTGCACTACCGCAGACAGAACAAGAAGAAATTGCCCATGATATTTTCCGAAGACTTGAAACCAGAAAAAGTCTCGCCGATCCTTGCTGATAAATGCTATATCTGCCAAAGATTTCAAAAAACTATTTTGCAATTAATAATGATTTTAGGCATCATGCGATTATTAAGTTAATGCTTGTTTTTGACTATAAGCTCTAGTAATCAAAAATAATTAAACAGTTAGTGAAGCTACTGCATTTTATGGCTACAACTTTTCCTATTTCGCAAGCCTCTAGTCTCTGGGAACTATGGGAGCAAGGCGCAAAAAATCATCCTGATACGATCGCCCTCCACGATCCTCATACCAATCCGCCAGTCAGAATTTCCTACAAAGACACCTTTGAGCAAATTAATGCTTTTGGGGCAGGCTTGCGATCGCTAGGCATCCAATTTGGCGAAAAGGTAGCTCTAATTGCGGATAATTCACCACGATGGTTAATTGCTGACCAAGGAATTTTGGCGATCGGCGCAGCAAATGCCACCCGCAGCTCTCAAGCCGAACGTAGCGAATTGCTTTACATCATCGAGCATAGTGATAGCGTGGCGATCGTCGTCGAAAATCTTGCCACCCTCAAAAAACTAGAACCCGAATTACATACATTACCCGTCAAGCAAATTGTCTTGCTATCAGACGAAACTCCACCTGAGGGAGCCTATAACTTTCCGCAATTACTCGAAAAAGGCAGCACCAAAGATTTAGGCAATCCCCCCATTCAACGCGATACCCTTGCCACACTGATCTATACATCAGGTACAACGGCTCGCCCCAAGGGCGTAATGCTTACCCATGGTAATTTCCTCTATGAAGTCCAAGGGGCGCAGTCAGTCTTGCAACTGCAAGTAGGCGAAAAGGTTTTGAGCATCCTTCCCACATGGCATTCCTACGAGCGTACCTTTGAATATTTCATCTTTTCTCAAGGTTGTACGCAGATTTACACCAATCTCCGCACCATTAAAAAGGATCTTAAGGAACATAAACCTCACTACATGGTGGCTGTGCCCCGTCTTTGGGAGTCAATCTATGAAGGTGTACAGAAAAACTTCCGCGAGCAACCTGAAAGCAAACAGCGTTTAGTGAATTTTTTCTTAAAAACTAGCCAGAAATATATCACCGCCAAACGAGTTGTCCAAGGTTTAAATGTCGAAAATCTCTATCCGTCTCTAGGCGACAAATTGAAATCCTCGCTGGCGGTTTTGGGGCTATGGGTAATTCACAAGCTTGGTCATAAATTGGTTTATCAAAAAGTACGCGAAGCAACAGGTGGCAATTTCAAATACATCGTCAGTGGTGGTGGCTCGATCGCCGAACACCTCGAAGACTTCTATGAAATTGTGGGTATTGAAATTTTGGGTGGCTATGGCTTGACCGAAACTTCACCAATTACCCATGTCCGTCGCCCCCATCGCAATATTCGTGGTGGTGACGGACAGCCATTTCCGAATACAGAAACTCGGATTGTCGATCTGTCCACCAGAGCCGATGTCCCAGTGGGACAACAGGGATTAGTCCTAATTCGGGGGCCACAAGTAATGCAAGGCTATTACAAAAACCCTGAAGCTACGGCTAAGGCGATCGATCCGCAGGGTTGGTTTGATACAGGTGATTTAGGCTATGTCAGTAAATGGGATGACTTGATCATTACTGGTCGAGCCAAGGACACGATCGTCTTGACCAATGGTGAAAATATTGAACCGCAGCCCATTGAAGATGCATGTATTCGTAGTCCCTATATCGATCAGGTCGTACTAGTGGGGCAAGACCAAAAGCAGCTAGGGATTTTGATTGTTCCCAATCTCTCAGCACTAGAGGCCGCAGGATTAATTACTGATGCTTCTAATCTTGCCGATATTTTACCTGAGTTGAATAATTCAAAAATTCGGAATCTTTACCGTGATGAACTCAACCGCGAAGTCCAAAACCGCCCAGGATATAGCATTAACGATCGCATTGGGGTTTTTGAGTTCTTGCCTGAACCCTTTACCATCGATAATGGGTTTCTCACGCAAACTTTTAAGATCCGACGTAACATTGTATTTGAGCGTTATCAAGATATTATTGTCAAAATGTTTACTTCATAATGTGAAAGCAGCTTTGCCGCTTTCACAGTAAAAACTACTAAATTTGGAGATAAGTGTGAATTCGATCGATTTTTCTAATCAGCTCTTATTGCGTCGTACCGCCAATATTCAAGTCATTGTGACGCAGCGCTGGAAAGAGGAAATGCAGCAACAACTGCAACAACAAATTGCTCAACTTGATGGCCAAGTGCAGCAAGTCGATGCTCAAGGCTCACGCCAAATCAATGAAATTGAGCGTCAAAGCATCAAACCATTTTCTGCCGAAGTCTCCAATGCGATCGAAGGTATTCGTGCAGAAATGAATCGGGTTAAAGCCGAATTACTAGACCAAAAGAATCAATTACTCACGCAATTAACCCAAGTTCAAAATCTGGAACTTGAACAAGAAGTTTCTCAAGGGCAACTTGACAGCTATTTCCCCGCTGCCAAGGGTGATAATTTGATTGCTCAGATGCGCGTGGAAATAGTCATCCGCGATGGTGTAATCGAAGATATCCGTACTGGCTTCCCTGCTGTCTAAACCTTAATCACGTCCCCATCGGGGGATGCGATTAAGATTATCCGCCCACATAACCCTAAAAAAGCATGAACGTTCTACTGGTTTACCCACTTTTTCCCAAAACATTTTGGTCTTACGAAAAAATCCTAGAGCTAGTAAATCGTAAAGTGTTACTACCTCCTCTAGGCTTGATTACTGTTGCTGCAATTTTGCCCCAAGAATGGAACTTTAAACTAGTTGATCGCAATGTGCGCTCAATTACTGAAGCTGAGTGGCAATGGGCGGATATGGTCATTCTGTCGGCAATGATTGTCCAGAAAGATGATTTATTGTCCTTAATCAAAGAAGCGAAACGTCGCGGTAAAAAAGTTGCTTGCGGTGGTCCTTACCCAACTTCAATGCCCGAAGAACCCAAAGCCGCAGGTGTGGACTACCTGATTTTGGATGAAGGTGAAATTACACTACCGATGTTTGTCGAGGCGATCGCTAAGGGGGAAACCAGTGGCACTTTCCGTACTGGTGATAAGCCCGATGTCACTACTACTCCTGTACCTCGATTTGATTTATTAGAGTTTGATGCCTACGACTCAATGTCGGTACAGTTCTCCCGTGGATGCCCATTCCAATGCGAATTCTGCGACATTATCATCTTGTACGGTCGTAAGCCTCGCACTAAGACCCCTGCTCAGTTACTCGCCGAACTGGATTATTTATATAGCCTTGGCTGGCGGCGTGGTGTGTTTATGGTGGATGACAACTTCATCGGCAATAAACGTAATGTGCGCTTACTCCTACTTGAACTGAAGGAATGGCAAAAGGAGCATGGCTATCCCTTCCGCTTTAATACCGAAGCTTCCATCGATTTAGCTGCCGATCAGGAACTCATGGATCTGATGGTGGAATGCTATTTTGATGCGGTTTTCCTTGGCATTGAAACTCCCGATGAAGACAGCTTACAAATGACCAAGAAGTTCCAAAATACAAGGTCATCATTACTGGATTCGGTGGAAGCGATTACCAAAACAGGGATTCGCGTCATGGCTGGTTTTATTATTGGCTTTGATGGCGAGAAAAAAGGTGCTGGTGATCGCATTGTCCGATTTGCCGAACTAACGGGTATACCCACAACAACTTTCGCAATGTTGCAAGCTTTACCCCATACCGCCCTCTGGCATCGTCTCGAAAAGGAAGGACGTTTACGTAGTCAGAATGGCAACTTAAACCAAACCACCTTGATGAACTTTGTTCCAACACGCCCCGTCGAGGAAATTGCCCGTGAATATGTGGAAGCCTTCTGTGCGTTGTATGAGCCTCATGCCTACCTCGATCGCGTTTATAGCTATTTCTTAAAGCTTGGTGCACCAAGGGTTAAAGCAGAAGCCAAACTTCCCACCCTTACAGACCTCAAAGCCTTAGCCATTATCGTCTGGCGACAAGGCATCAAGCGCAGTACTCGTTGGAAGTTCTGGCATCATCTATTTAGCATGATCAAGCGCAATCCTGCGGTATGGGAGCATTACCTCATTGTCTGCGCCCACAATGAACATTTCCTAGAATATCGCGATATTGTCCGTCGTGAAATTGAAGGACAATTAGCTGCCTATTGGCAAGAAGAAGAGCGCCTAAAGCTTGTAAATCCTACTCCAGAAAGAGAATTAGATCTAGCAAGTTAGGTCTAAAACCAAAATCCAAAAGATGAGGGGCAGCGCGAAGCGTTGCCCCTCATCTTTTG
>JBJTVM010000583.1:0-2679 GCA_046081205.1 Pseudanabaena sp.
ATTCTCCGTGTATTACAGTGAGTTGATGCTCAATGGAGAGTATTCTCTCCACTAAGCGCTCTACATCTTGAGTACGTCCTGATGCGGCAATTTCACCAGCATTGAGGTCAAACTTACTTACATCTAGCTCCGTAATAATAGAGTTAGGAGACGTTTGCTTAGGTTGGAGTGTACCAGCACCGATAAAAGCTCTCAGCCCCTTATTGCTGCTCTAGCGATCGCTGTCTTTGTCTTGCTTGAAAGGCTTGGAGGTAACGACCTTGGGCAAAGGCAATATCATGAAAAGCATCGAGAAATCGAATATAGAGTTTTGGCTCATAATTAAAATTAAAGTTAGAGAGTGTCGCTTCAATTACACTCGATGCTAGTTCTAGCTCCTTAAGCTGTAGATAACTTTGGGTGAGTAAGAGTTGATTTTGACCTCTCTGAATATGGCGCATCCGCAACCAATTATGGCTCAGACCTTCTTCTTGAAACACTGGGACTTGGTCTAATGTAGCCAGTGCTTTACCTGCATAATCCTTAACTTGCTGCCACAGTCCTTTTTCTACAGCAATTTTGGCTAAGTATCCATAATCTTGAGCCAGTTCTAGAGGCATCTGTTGATGCAATGGCAGCAATGATCCAATCCATATTTCTAGTTCTTGCCATTGTTTGAGTTGTTCGAGAACACCACTATAAGCTCGGCTATACTTAGCAATTAAGTCCCATTGATTAGCTTTCTTCAAAGCCGCGATCGCTTTTTCAAAAAATTGTTTTGCTTTGAGCCAAGAAGCTTGAGCCAGCCGTCCATTCACAAAAGAATTGTGCCACCATAAATTCCCAAGATAGAATAAAACGATGCTACTCTCAATCGGTCGATCTACTTTTTGCCAATAGGAAAGACTGCATTGATAGTAAATTTGCGAGACACTATGTACTTCACCTTGAGATTCGACATACACATCACTGGCTACAGATTCAGCAGATCTCCATAATAGCCGTCCTAATGCAAAATCCAGTTTTGCCTCTAATTCAAGAGAAATCTCTTGATTGGATTTGTACTGAGCAATTCTCAATTCGCGACGTGCCAACTCTAACTCACTATAGGAGAAAGGTTCATGATCAGCATCGATTTTCGTGTCTTGCCAAAATAGCGGAATCTGAGGATCTCTAGTAATCTCAAAAAGTCGCTCTAGTTGTTGACTAACTTCTGTATCTAATTCCGCAGATGTCAACCCAAACTTGATCGGCGGTGCGGCAAAATTTGCTAACTCAGGTGCGCTAATACATAACTGTTGTAGCTCTTGGTCATTCAGCCACAATACCAACGGACAGTTAATTTGCTGTTTTAAGCGCTCGCGAAATAGGTTAGCATCCCAAAATAAATCCGCTAAATTTTCAGGTCTAGTTTGCTCAAATCCCAAACACATCAGGGATGGAATTTCTTCAATCTGACCATCGCGCCAAAGACTCTGCAATTTGCCGTATAGAGTTTCTTGGGATTGCCACCAGATCTCACGGTATGGCAATCCTGTTTTTGCAGCTAATGCAGTTAGCAGTTTTTGGCGAAGACTACGATAATTACAATTAACAACAATCAGCGAAAAAGATCCCTGAAATAGATTGATCGCTCTAGCTAGTATCTCTAGCGATCGCTCATTCTGGGAATTGATGTTTTCCAAAGATCTGATCGACTGTTCGACCTGAATCACCTGTTTTGTCTTACTGCGATACCGTAGCTTACATTGACATACTACTACAGCTATAGCTGTAGCCATTTAAATTAACGTGAATTCGATATAGCCATTTGTGCTGTGCTAAGCACGGTGCAAATGGCTATTAATCCCCAACAACAACCTGAGTTTTAGTGTTGTCATTGCCTTCGGCAATGACAACACTAAAACTCAGAATTGCTCCTAACCCAAAAGATAAGAGGCAGTGCTTTGCATTGCCTCTTATCTTTTGGCATAATTCAGCAAAAACCGCTACAATCATTAAAAATTGTGAAGATTTTTTGCAGATTTTAAACAATTTTTGTCAAACAATTTTCTATCTAAGCCACTCCAAAATCTATGACTGCATTTGCCGCTAAACTCGCTGAGTCACTCCAACCAATCGCCGATCAATTTAAATCACTGAGTATCCCTGAACCAGTTACCCATTGGGGTCATCCATTTTTTATGGGGATCGTCATTGTGGCAATGGGATCATTTGTGGCAATTTCAGGATGGCGCAGTCGCACGACTACAGACACCGAAGTTGCAAACAAAAACAAAGCCGATCATCGCAAAGTTGCACCACTGATGACCGTATTTTTAGCCACAGGCTATACAGGTGGATTGCTATCACTAGTGATGCAGGGTAAGCCTTTACTAGAAAGTCCTCACTTTATTACAGGGTCAGTTGTTTTGACCTTGCTAGCCATCAATGGCACAATTTCACTCACTGGATTTGGTGGTAATCAACCATTACTTCGTAATGCCCATGCCTATCTGGGCAGTGCGATCGTGGTACTTTTGGTCGCCCATGCCTTGCTAGGACTTAAACTTGGTCTTTCTATCTAAACCAATACACAAACTCGCTACAGCCTATTGAGGCTTTGAGTAGTACAGAAATATTTTTGAAAGTGGCGCTTCGCGCCACTTTCAAAAATATTTCTGGGTTTTAAGTAAGCGCAAAGCGCTGTAAGCGAGTTTG
>JBJTVM010000584.1:0-4482 GCA_046081205.1 Pseudanabaena sp.
TTACTGAAACTGTCTGCGCTTGGAAGAACACCATTAATAGTTGTTGGGGCATTTGTAAAAGAACCGTTTGGACTGGATCCATTCGTAGTTCCAGTAAAGGTAAAATCGTTAACATTAGGTAACCACAGAACAAACATACCTGCCCCATCGGGATTAGGGGGAGTAGTAGTACCAAGAACAGATCCAGTCACTGGAGCGGAACTACTATTCGCAGTCGAATCTGGATCAGTAATATTATTGCTTAAAGTACCATTAAATCCATCACTGTTAATATTTACAATACCAATAGGAGTTAGGAATGACGAACTTGTAAGACTGGTAATATAGCCCGGATTACCGTTTATAGTATTAAGTGTACCACTGATAATCGGAACAGTTTGAGCAGAACTCGGTGTGGCTGAGAGTAAGCTAATGCTTGTAGCACCAAGCAGAACAGACATAGCAATTAGTTTTTTCATGATTTTTAGATCCTCTAGAATTTAAAGAACAAGGATTTTCAGACAAAGGTATAGATCTCGTTTCCCCTATGTGATTACCTGACCAAATTAGCAATATCAATCTGTTAACAGTTTAGTAATCCACTTAATGTTCAATATACCCAAATAAAATGCTGAACGATCAGTCTTGAGAGGAATTGAAGTAATGCTTAGTTACTATTTCAATTCCTCCTATAAACAACGTTTTTTAGAATGTAAACGTAGTTCTCAAAGCGCCAATTGTGATCGTGTCGCTAGTTGCTGTATTACCAGGACTAAACACAAACACCACCCCAGGAGTGATACTGATGTTCTTGGAAATAGGATAGCGATAGAACAACTCAAGATGGGTAGTGGTCGCAGGTTGAGAACCCGTGATACCACCAGTGCCACTTAGCAAACTAGGGAAGTTTATATTTCCACTCAGATTGCTGCTAGTGATGCTAGGAGGTTGTCCGACATAGAGACCAAACAAATCACCCTCCTTGAACAAGTCGATCAAATTTGCATAGGTCATCCAGTTAAAAGTATTCACATTGCCAGAGAAGCCAGCATTCTGAATATTGGAATTAGTGAAACCAAGCCATCCACCGAGATTAAACTGATTGGTAGCCCTCCAAGAGATCGATCCACCAAAAGCATTGGTATTAAACTTCGAGGCGACATTGGTTGGGAAAGTGATTCCAAGGAAATTGTCGCCAACCGCATTACCGAGAGTACCGTTATTGGTGTAGGAATTGAGGTAATACAGCGCAGTATCGATGTTCTCAAAGATATTTGCAGCTAACTGCACACCAATCGAAGTTGGTCCACCAAACAAACCGCCATCACCTGTCGCCGCCGCCGCATTACCAGCCGAGTAAACACCCTGCAAGCTGAACCCTTTGGCAATCTGCCAGTCAAAACCTAAACCTGCTTGTCCAGCATTGAGGCTAATGATCGGGTTGCGCTGAGCAAAGAGTGAGAGCGGACCACTCCCTGCACTTTCGATGCGATTTGCGCCACGAAATACGTTAACTGCATTTACGCCTCTAGGTCCTACAATAATCGCAAGGCGATCGCCTATATAAAAGCGATAATTGAGATCAGTTATGGTAAATGTATTACCTGTATTGCCTTCATAGGCAAGACGAGTAAAGCCATTGTTAAGAGCATTAAAGCTTGTAACTGGCGCATCAGTAGAAATATTACCTGCTTGCAAACTGGTCAGCAACAAACCGCGATCGGGAAACTGCATTAATAAACTGAGTTGAACATTTGCGCCAAAATTAACATTTGTCGCAGGGTCTGCGGAAACAGCACCAGCAACTCTAGGAATATTGGCATTGTTATTCAGTCTGCCTTGTAAACCAAAAATTGCTTGACCAAAAAGTTTAGTCGTCGTCGAGAACTGCTGTGCTTCGAGTTTTGCAGTCTTTGCATCAAGGGCATCAACACGACCGCGCAGGGTTGCAAGTTCGGCAGCAAATTCTTCTTGGAGTTTTTGTAAAGTAGCGAGATCTTCTTTACTGACCTTATCAGCTAAACCTGCGGAAATGATTTCGTTGATCTTGTCTAAACAAGCATTCAAGCCAGCCGCAAATTCGTAGCGACTAGTTGCTTGTTTACCACGAAAGGTGCTGTCAGGATATCCCGCAATACAACCGTAACGCTCTACCAAAGATTGCAAAGCCGTAAAAGCCCAGTCGGTGGGACGTACATCACTGAGTTGTGAAACTGAGCTAACACTTTCAGCTTTCTTAGTTGCAGGACTAGAAACTAGCTCTTGGTTAATTTGATGAATGATCGCTGATTCACCAGTCTTTGGTTGACTTATGGCTTGGGATGGACTAACAACCATCGGATCATTGCCGATCGCATTAATCAGACTAGACTCAGATTTGAAACTTGGATTAGCCTGAGCTGATTGCGTTTCTGCATTAGCTCCGTTGCTGAGAAAGGCAGAGTAGGAAATAACAGTACTAAGCAGAAGCATCTGAAAGCTTTGCTTAGATCAATAAAATTTTATAGCCAACTTAAATAATCCTCACACCAAAAGGAAAGATTGATAAATACCTTAATTATTTTATTATTTAATCCTTTTTTTTTCTTTGTCAAGGATTTTTTAGTTTGCTGTAGCAATATTTTACAAAAGGAAAAGGCGGCACTTTGCGCCGCCTTTTCCTTTTGGCTTTTATGTTCTACGGAATCAGAGGAATTGTGGCACTACGAGTGAACTGCTCATAGGCAGAATCTAGGTTAAGGGGGTATAGCGCCTTAAATTTGTAATCTTTGTAAGCATCAGGAATTTTGGCAAATTTTTCTAATACTTGTTCCTTGGACAAAATTTGACCTTTCCATTCCAAAGCCGTGCGCTCTAGCCAACTGAAATAAGCCTGTTGAGCCTGTAAACTCGTTACGTCAGTGACATCACCATGACCGGGGACAACTTTAGCTGTGGGATAAGTAGCAATTAAGCGATAGAGACTTCCTTGCCATTGGCGAATATCACTATCAGCAGTGTAAGGAATGCGCTTATTAAATAGCATATCCCCTGTAAATAGGACATTGGCATTGGGGATGTAGGCTACTAGATCGGTTCCTGCCGAATGTCCATCTACGCGCTCAATCCTAACTTGGCGATCGCCTAGCCAAAGATCTGTTTGACTATTGATAATTACCGTTGGTGGTGTTACACCACCCGTATTATTTTTGCCACTTTGAATATATTCACGAATTACGCCACGCCCAAGCACAGGGATTTCGCGCTTCACGAAAACTGAGTTTGCACCTGTATGATCAAAGTGATAATGCGTATTCAAAACATACTTGATTGGCTTATCTGTCAATGATTTGACGGTGGAGATCATCAGTTCTCCTAGTTCAGGGGTTTGGAATGGATCGATCACCAACACCCCATCACTACCAATCACAAAGCCGCCATTAGCGATCGCCAAAGCAGGACTCGCAGGCGGAAAATCAGTGCTGGCAACTAGGGCATAAATTCCTTGAGCAACCTCTTGTAGTTGCAAGCCTGCATTTTGGAGGCTTACAGTCTTAATACTTGTTTCGGCAGATGGGTTTTGAGCCTGAACTTGTGGCTGGCTTTGAGCATTAGCAAGGCTCCATCCATGTCCGATCATTATCGACATTACTGTGGCGATCGCTGCCAACAAAAATGCCAAAAGGTATTTAATCTTTAGCTTTTTCAGCATCTTCATTCCTTAGAGCTAGATTTTGAAGCTTAGCAAACTTCAAAACTAGTGTAATACCAATTCACAAAAGTGTGGCAACACTTCTGTGAATTAAAACCCAAACCCTGTAAGGGTTTTGAAAGCACAAAATGGCTATGCCATTTTGTGCTTTGGTGTAAACCAAATCACAAAACAAAAAAGAAATGGGGCGCAAAGCGCCCCATTTCCTCAAAATTAAAAAGCCCAGAGTTATGAAAGCATAAAATTTAGCAACTCGTTGGTCACTACTCTGCCACTTTCATAATTCTGGACTTTTTTGAAACATTGCATATGTTGAACTTTAAAGTTGAACTTTAGAGCTTAACTTCGATGTCCACACCTGCGGCTAAGTCAAGTTTCATCAAAGCATCAATGGTTTTTGCCGATGGTTGGTAAATATCAATAATCCGACTATGAGTACGGGTTTCAAAATGCTCGCGGGAGTCCTTATCTACGTGAGGAGATCTGAGAACGCAATAGATACGACGACGGGTTGGCAGAGGAATAGGGCCAACAGCCGCAGCGTTTGTACGATTAGCAGTTTCGACGATTTTTTCGCAGGATGAATCTAGCAGGCGATGATCGAAAGCTTTGAGACGAATCCGAATCTTTTGTTGTTGAGGTGCCACAGTTCTTAGGGATTTATTCGGGTAAAATTTTCAGCGTTTCTTATAGTACCACCGCAACAACCCAAAATCAAATAATTTGATCGGCGATTCAGGGCAACAGCACACGTTTCTGAATATTTTGGTGTAGTTCCTTTTTCGGATCGAAATTGCTTGATCCTCGAATTC
>JBJTVM010000585.1:0-12125 GCA_046081205.1 Pseudanabaena sp.
GGCTTTCAAAAAACCGATTTTTATAATGAGAATCGCGGCTCTATAGTTTGCTTCTCTAGGGTTAAATGATATTGTGTAATTATTCGTTCAGTAAGTAGTAACCGAGAGGGATTTGTTTGACTCAGTCAATTAATCTACCCAAGCTAGACGACTTTTTGCAAGAGCTGGCGACGATACAGCAGCAAGGCTCAAAGCGAATTGCGTTTTTAGGCTCCCGCCATGTGCCATTAACTCACCAACTGCTGATCGAACTGCTCAGCTATGCCTTGGCTTTATCTGGCAACAGTATTATTACCTCTGGTGCAACAGGTACAAATTTTGCTGCGATTCGGGGAGCTTTGCGTGCTGATCCCAATTTGTTGACCGTAATTTTGCCTCAAAGTCTCGATAAGCAGCCCTATGAATCTCGCGAACAGCTAGAAAATGTGATTCATTTAATTGAGCATGGCGAAAATGATACCTTGCCTCTAGCTGAAGCAAGTAGCCGATGCAATCAAGAAATTATTTCCAAGTGTCAGCAACTGATTTGCTTTGCATTTCATGGTAGCGAGACTTTATTACAAACTTGCCAAGATGCAGAAGAGCAGCGCAAGGTTGTTACACTGTTCTACTTTGACTAAAAAATTAAATACTAAGTTTGCAAAGCACACTTATGTGTTTGGGAAATTATCTATAAACGAAAATTATGAGTAAGACAATTCAAGGCAAAGTGTTTGTATTGGATGACAATATCGACACTGACCAAATTATTCCTGCGGAATATCTCACGCTTGTACCATCTAAGCCCGATGAGTATGAGAAGCTAGGCAGCTATGCGATGATAGGGCTCCCTGATCGCTATGACCGCTTTATTGCTGAAGGTGAGAGCAAAACAGTTTATTCAATTATTGTGGCTGGGGAAAACTTTGGCTGTGGTTCTTCGCGAGAACATGCACCAATCGCGCTTGGTGCGGCAGGGTTAGATGCAGTGGTTGCTCAGTCCTACGCCAGGATTTTCTTCCGTAATTGCGCAGCGACGGGCGAGCTATACCCTTGGGAGTCCGTTGAGCGCTTGGTTGATGTCTTTAAGACTGGTGAAGAAGCGACGATTGATTTTGATAATAATGTCATTATTAATGAGACCACTGGCAAAACCTTTGTGTTGCAGTCTCTTGGGGATGTGCGCCCTGTAATTGATGCGGGAGGTTTATTTGCCTATGCCCGTCAGACTGGCATGATTCCTAGCCGTGTGTAAAACTATGTCCTATCATATTCGCATCCACGATCGCCGAAACGATCAGCTTTATGAAGCTGACATCGAAGGCGATCGCTATATTCTTGATTCTTTAGAAGCTCAAGGTATTAACCTGCCTTTTTCCTGTTTGAATGGTGCTTGCACTGCTTGTGCGATGCGAGTCAAGTCTGGACAAATCGATCAACATGAGGTAATCGGTTTATCCAAAACCTTACAAGATGAAGGATACGCACTCATTTGTTCAGGTTATCCCTTATCAGATTTAGACGTAGAAACCCAAGATGAGGATGAAGTTTATCGGCTACAGTTTGGTAACTTTTTTGCCAAACGCAAGCGCCATTGGTTTCAGTTTGGTATTCCTATTGATCATGACTAAATTGTGTAAAGGGCGCGAAGCGCCCTTTACGCTTTAAATTATGCCTATGAATTCTAAAGCAGGGAAAAAAGACGCAATCACTCAATCATCTCCACGTACATTTATTTGGATTGTGCTGTTAGTTGTTTTTTTGACGATTGCCAATATAGCGATTGGCTTTATGCAGCCCAAGGAAAAAATCAATGGCGAAATCTGGGTTATTAATCGAGTTGTCAGTGGTCAGACGGTCGAGGCAACAGTTGTGAGTAATCCGAATATGACTGTGCAACGAGTGCGGCTACTTGGTATCAGTGCGCCACTTAAGGAGCAATCTCCTTGGGGCGATCGCGCTCGTCAACGTCTGTCGGATTTAATCAAAGAGCAGAAGGTGATTTTAGAGTTTGATGTTAAGCAAAAAGATAACTCTGATCGTCTGCTTGCTTATATTTGGAAAGATAATCTTCTAGTAAATCAACATTTAGTAGCTGAAGGGCTAGCGATCGCTGATTCCTATGCGCCCAATGTCAAATATGACGCAAGGATTAGTCGCGCCCAGTCCAAAGCAAGATTGCAAGAGCTAGGAATTTGGGATACCCAAAACCCTTTACGTCTCAGTCCTAGAGACTTTCGCCGCCAATTGAGTAATTAAAAGTCGGTGCTTTGCACCGACTTTTAATTACTGGAAATTATTCCTCAACTGTAGCTAAACTGTAATTTGTGCCAGTAAAGTCAGCACCTTTTACATTGGCATTTTTGAAGATGGTATTGTTAATATTTGCTCTGCGTAAGTTCGCATGGACTAAGACAGCATTAGTAAAGTTAGCAGCCTTTAAATTGGTGTCATCAAGAATGGCATTGGTCAAAAAAGCCTTGGTGAGATTGGCTGTTTCCAGTTTTGCACCCGTAAGATCGGCACCTTCCAAGTTAGCGTTGGTGAGATTAGCCCCACTTAAGTTTGCACCCATTAGAGATGCGCCGATTAAATGCGATTGGCTCAAATCAGTACCTGCAAGATTTGCGTTAGTTAAATCACAACCTGCACATTGTTTGGTTTGGAGTAGTTGTTGAACTTGGACAGGATCATAGGCTTCTAAAGGCATCGCCCAGCCAATTCCAATTACAGCCAAAATTGCAACTAATTTAGTTTTCATGTTGCCCTCCTCCATATACGAGGAATGCTATACATCTATTATCGCTGCAATTTATTTCGGATTCGTTCTGGGGAGGTTGTTGTCACTATTCTTAACCTCAAAAATAGAATCAGCACGAACAATTAGCCCACCTTGTCAATAGCTTCACATGCCTCATATATAACGTCTGAACGCATCGCATATTTTATGCCTCGGCGCACGGGACATCCTTCATGGCGTACTTTATGCAGAAAGATAGCAACCATGCCACGTTTGGGATTTATAATTCCAGCAAACAGAATTGATCAAGAAACATGCTGAAATACTAATGGATTCTATTGGTCTAATTGTAATTTTAGGGGCAACGGCAACAGGGAAAACTAGTCTGGCGATCGCAATCGCCAAGCAGTTAAATGCACCAATTTTGAGTGCTGATTCGCGCCAAGTTTATCGACATTTAGATATCGGTACAGCAAAACCGACTATCGAAGAACGTCAAGGCGTACCCCATTACTTAATCGATATTATTGAACCTGATCAAACTTTGACATTGGCGGATTATCAAGATCAGGCACAAAACTTAATCGCAAAGTTTCATGCTCAGGGAGTTACGCCAATCTTAGTTGGTGGCTCAGGTTTGTATATTAAGGCAATTACCGCAGGGCTAAAAATCC
Organism: Pseudanabaena sp.; assembly: GCA_046081205.1. Lineage (GTDB taxonomy): Bacteria > Cyanobacteriota > Cyanobacteriia > Pseudanabaenales > Pseudanabaenaceae > Pseudanabaena. The sequence goes on from JBJTVM010000585.1 coordinate 3,394, forward strand.
CTAGAGTTGCGCCGCAGCCTGAACTGCGATCGCAATTTGAGGAACTAGGACAAAGCTATTGTTATCAGATTTTGCAGCAGGTTGATCCTGTGGGAGCTAGCAAAATTCATGCTAACGATCAAGTTAGAACTTGGCGATCGCTAGAGGTTTTTTATGTAACAGGGCAGTCACTTTCAGAGCAACAATATGAGCAACCACCTAATTATCCAATTGTACAAATTGGCTTAGAATGTGGCGATCTAGATGCTTATCGTCAATTAGTCAGCGATCGCACTGAACAGATGCTCGAGAATGGTTGGTTGGAAGAAATTCGTAATTTGCAAACGCTTTATGGAAAGGACTTACCGCTTTTAAAGACTTTGGGCTATGGCGAAATGTCCGACTATTTAGATAATAAAACCGATCTGGAAACAGCAAAACTACTCACAATCACCCATACCTGTCAATTTGCCAAACGCCAACGCACATGGTTTCGCGGCTCAGGCAACGGACATTTACCAATCCATTGGCTGCGCTCAGGAAGTACTTGGAAAGAGGCGATCGCACTGTTATAAAAAAAGCCCTGCTTTGCAGGGCTTTTTTATTATTTGATTTTGTCCATAATTGAGAAAATCGGTAAGTACATCCCCACAATAATCGAACCAACCATGCCACCTAGGACAACGATCATCAATGGTTCCATTAAACTTGTGAGAGCCTTGACCGCTTCTTCAACTTCATTTTCATAAAAGTCAGCAACCTTCATAAGCATCTTGTCAATTTCACCAGTTTCTTCACCGATACTGACCATTTGCAAAGCCATTACAGGAAATACTTCCGTTTTTTCCATCGCAGGTGCAATTTGACCGCCTTCTCTGACGGCATTTCGTGCTGATTCGATCGCATTAGAAATCACCAAATTACCTGCGGTTTCCGCCGTAATTTCCAGTGAAGCCAAAATTGGTACACCTGCACGGGAGAGTGAACCGAAAGTCCGCGCAAATCGAGCCACTGCAGTTTTAACAACAAGATCACCAAACAAAGGCAACTTTAAGAAAACACCGTCAAGGTAGAGCTTACCAGCAGGAGTTGCATAAACACGGTTATAAACAAAACCAGAGACAACAATAATAACTGGGATGATTAGTACCGAAGGACTCTTTAAAAAGTTACTGATATTTACCAATATTTGTGTAAATGCAGGTAATTCACCACCTAAGCTTTTGAATACACCATCAAATACAGGGATAATGAAAATACACATCGCTAAGAAGATTAAAACCGCGATCGAAGAAACCACAATTGGATAAGTCATCGCTGATTTAATCTGGTTAGTTAAACGAGCTGAATCTTCCAGTAATGTCGCTAGACGAGCTAAAACATCATCTAGCACACCACCCGTTTCACCCGCTTGCACCATCGCACAGTACAACTTGTCAAATACCTTTGGGTGTTTACGCAATGCGTCCGAGAAGTTAGTACCTTGCTGCACATCGTCAAGCACCTCAGTGAGGGAAATTTTGAGTCTAGGGTTAGAACATTGATCGCACATTACGCCTAAACCACGCACCATTGATACACCAGCGTTTACCAAGGTTGCTAACTGTCGAGAGAACAGAGCTAAGTCCTTGACACTCACTTTTTTCATCGTGAAGCCAGCAAAGTCAAAGCCCCCCTTCACTTCTTTGATATCTTGAACAACAAAACCTTTCTGTTTCCAAGTTTCGCGGGCTTCTTTGACTGTTACAGCAACCATTGTCTGCTGTACTGACCTGCCTTGGGAGTCTTTGAGCATTCCCTTAAACTTTGCCATGATTGCACCTCATTTGATAGGAATTGTGGATTGAAAACTATGGGTTAACCACTGATTGATCGCGACTTAATCATATCTGGCGATCGCAAATCTCCAGCAGCTTTTCGCTTCATCACAGGAGCAGGGTTTGGTCCAACTACACGCAATAATTCTTCAGGACGCGAAGTCTTAGACATTGCGGCTACAAACGTAATGTCACCATCCATATATAACTTTGCCAACACCGACTCCAGAGTTTGCATTGATTCTTTGCCACCTGTTTGGATAAAGCCGTACATTTGGGCTGTTTTCCCCTCACGGATGAGGTTGGAAATCGCAGGCGTTACCACCATAATTTCTTGAGCCATCACTCGACCAAATTGCCCCGGTTGAGGATTATGTCTTGGCACAAGAGTTTGGCTTAATACCGCAACTAGTGAGTTAGAGAGTTGTACCCGAATTTGACCCTGTTGCTCTGGCGGGAATACGTCCACCATCCGATCTACAGTCTGGGAAGCGGAGCTAGTATGCAATGTTCCAAATACTAGATGCCCTGTTTCAGCGGCGGATACGGCTAACTGAATCGTTTCTAAGTCACGCATTTCTCCTACGAGAATTACATCTGGATCTTCTCTCAGAGCTGCTTTTAATGCATTTGCAAAGGTTTTAGTATCTTCCCCAACTTGACGTTGGTGGATCACACTTTTTACGGATTCATAGACAAACTCAATCGGATCTTCAACCGTGAGAATATGTTCGGCGCGAGTTTTGTTGATCGTCTGGATCATCGCTGCTAAGGTCGTAGTTTTCCCTGACCCCGTAGGTCCTGTGACTAGCACAAGTCCACGCGGCTTTTCACTCAGTTCGCGCACAATCGGCGGCAAGTTAAGATCATCCATATCAGGAATCTTGGAAGAAAGCGCTCTTAGGCAAGCAGCATAGGTTCCCCGATCCTTATAGACATTCACCCGAAATCTGGCAAGCCCCTTAACTCCATAGGAGCAGTCTAACTCCCAGTTTTGTTCGAGAGCTTTACGCTGATTGTTGTTCAGCATCGCAAAAATCAAACGCTGACATTCTTCTGGGGTAAGCGGATCGCGATCGGTACGGGTGAGGTGACCGTTAATACGGATGTAAGGTGGAAGTCCTGCGGAAATATGGAGGTCAGAACCTTTGCGTTCTACCACCTCCTCCATCAAGTCTTCGATGATGTAGTCCATTACCATAGCGGGCTATTCTCCTGATCTAATCTTGATTAAGTGCATGATTCCCTATGTAGCCGCTAAAAACTGCGCGAAGCGCAGTTTTTATTTTAGAAAGTTCTCGGCGTTGTGCAGTATGGGCATTCAACTGTTTCAGGTGTGAGCATAGCATCACAGTTTTCACATTCCAGCCCTTTACCGCGTCGAGCGCGTTCTTCTGCTTCTCGTCCTTTGTCGGTATAAACAACTCGCAACACCTCATCTAGGGTTGTTGCACCTTGTCGTACCAAGTCAAAGGCGTAAGCCATCAGAGTTTTCATGCCCTCTTGTACAGCAATTTCTTTGATAACTTCAGTAGTTGCACCTTTGTTGATGGCACTTTGCAAGCGTTCGGTCATTTTCATGATCTCATAGACACCTGCTCGACCTTTGTACCCAGAACCATTGCATTTTGGACATACTCTTTGTCCAGGAAGCATGGCTTCACGGTTGACAATATTAGCGCGGTAGAAGGTTTTTTCAAGATCGCTGCTGGGTAATCCGAAGCGATCAAGTTCTTCTTGTGCAGGATTGTAAGGAATGCGGCAATTGTCACAAACTCGACGCAGTAAGCGTTGTGCAAGCACTCCAATGATCGCTGTACTTGCCATAAATGGCTCTACGCCCATTTCTTCAAGACGGGCAATACTGCTAGGTGCATCGTTGGTGTGTAATGTTGTGAGAACTAAGTGTCCTGTTAGCGCTGCCTCGATCGCCGTTTTCGCCGTTTCCGCATCTCGTGTTTCTCCAACAAGAATAACATCAGGATCTTGGCGGAGAAACGCTCGAAGAATGCTGGCGAAGGTCATTCCTTTTTCACGCAGGACTTGGCACTGAGTCAAACCAGGTAAGTTATATTCAACAGGATCTTCCGCAGTACTGATGTTGATACCAGGGTCATTACATTCAGCAAGAGTTGAGTATAGGGTCGTAGTTTTCCCTGAGCCTGTAGGGCCAGTTACCAAGATCAGTCCATAGGGACGTTTGGCAAAACTTTGCATCAACTCTAAGCTTTCAGGATCGCTGATCAGTTTGTTGAGTCCGAGTTGGGTATTGGAGTTGTCGAGAATTCGGAGACATACTTTTTCACCGTTTTGAGTTGGGCAAGTATTCACCCGAAAATCTACACGCCGCCCTTGGAAGTTACGCTTGAGTTTGCCATCTTGAGGGACTCGTTTTTCAGCGATGTTCAAGTTGGAGATAATCTTGAAGCGCGAAATAACAGCGTTGATAATGTTTTTGGGTAAGCGCTTGTTTTCGCTAAGAAAGAAGTATTCGCGCAGAACCCCATCCTTACGCAGACGAACGCAAAGATCTTTTTCCTGAGGTTCAATGTGAATGTCTGAACATCCTTCTTTGAGAGCTTTAACAAGGATTTTATCAACGAGGCTGATAATTGGGGCGGAGTTTTCGCCGCCAACCATGAGTTCATCGCCTTGATCAGTTTCAGATACATCTTCTCCAAAAATATCATCTTTAACTTGAAGATCTTCGTCGCTGATTGCGCCTTCGCCCTTGGCACTTTTGTTGACTTGAAATTGAATAATACTGTCAAAGGTGCGGTGAAAGTCTTCACGGGAAATTACGCGCCTAATAATTGTTAAATTTTTGAGCAGGCGTGAAATTTCATTTTGAACCTTATAGCTATCTGGAGAGACTAGAGCTACTGTAATGCTATTTTCAGTCTTAACTAGCGGTAAAACTTCGCAGTCCCGACAAGTGGAAATGGGAATAATATTGGAGTCAAGTAAGGCGCTGAGAGTAGAAATATCAAACTTGTCAATTTCAACGTCGGGATTGATCGGTTCGATGCCATAAAGAACCCGCAGTTCAAAAAGTTGTTGGCGCTTGTAATAGCGGGTAATGTCTGGAGCTAGTTGCTGCCCCAGAATTTGCTCTAGGACGTTGAGGAATGGAACATTCTGTTCTTGGCTATCTTTGACAGCGCGATCGAACTGGTCTGAGGTGGCGTGTCCTGCTTGAATCAACTTGCTCTCGAAGGGAGTTCGACCTCCCCGTTTTGCCAGAGCTTTAGTTTTGTTTCTGCTTGCGGCGGTAGTTGGCGCTTGATCTGATGTATTCATAGCCCAAGATTTCCTAAGAGTTCATTACCCAAGTGAGATTTGATTTTACAATCGCAAATTAATATAGCGCTTTTCAATCAAGCGAGATACATAGGCTTGTTTCCCCGCCTTTGGCGGGGAAACAAGCCTGTACTTCACTAGCCTGATAAAGGCTATATTAAGGTGTGATCGCAAAGCAATATAAGGCGATCATAGCTGTTTGTATAACTATATTGGGCAAAAATAGCACAAGTGTTTCATACTTTTACAAAATAAGCTAAAAATTTGATAGATCGCCTACATAACCAAAGAGAATGGTGGCACGAAGTGCCACCATTCTCTAATTCAACGTGAATTCGATATAGCCATTTGCGCCGCGCTTCGCGCGGCACAAATGCCGCAAAATGGTAAAAATTGCAGAGAGATTTTTACCATTTTGCGCGTTCGTCGAATTGACGTTGAATTAACCCCCAAACCCTGTAAGAGTTTTGAAAGCACAAAATGGTGTAGCCATTTTGTGCTTTAGGGTTATTTCTTGAGGACTTGCCATCGGACTTTAGGGTTTTGAGTAAGCAGTTGGGAAATAGCGATCGCCCCTTTTTTGTTTAAGTGACTTGGGTCTGAAAAAAGGTCGGCTTGATTGAGAATTGCTTGAGAAAGATCAAGATAAATAAAGCCTTCACGCAAGGAAAGTTCTTGCATTCGCCTATTGAAAGTAGCCTCATACTGAGTACGAATTTGATCGAGATAGGTAGCATGTAAGGGCATATTCACGACCAAAAGCTCAATATTATTGCGACGACAAAAATCAACTACATTGACAAAAGCCTCAAATTGGGAACCATTGGTCTCAAAATTGCGATAGTCAAGATCGTAATCTCCAGGGACTTGGGGGAATTTTTGGAAATAGGTGTTGGGATCGAAGGTGACATCAAATGCAACAAAGCCTTTGGGGTCAAGGGCGGTAACAGTGCTGGGCATGGTTGCTGCAATCAGAGCTTCGCTATTGCTGAGCATATGCGTATTTTGATCAAACTTCTTGACTAGCGAAGTCCGAATTTCTTGTCGTTTGGAAAAAGTAGTAAACAGAAAGTCAAAGGATTTAGAGATCGGACTTGGTGATGCGGTGGCGATCGCACTTTGGCTATTAGCTATAGTATCAACATTCCGATTTTTATCTTTGCGAGTCTCCTGCAATTGCTTATAGCCAACCGAAGCCGTAATTTCCTCGTAGGTGAGATCATTGCGACTACTATTAAAAGCTCTCAACCCATCTGCCCAAATAATTAAGCGCGGCAGTTGAGCAGGAGAAAGAATTTGCGTAATTTGTAGTTGCACTACCTTAGCAGTTGCACCATCAATACCAAGATTAAAAACATTGATATTTTTGTAGCCTTTGTTGATCAGTGCTTTTTCTAAGGTTTTGGGTTCGATACCCCGTAATGCTCTTGAACTACCAACTATTAAAACTTCAGGAGATTGCTGTTTATTAGTAGTCTGCCAATCAAGAAGGGCTAGTTTTTCATTGAATAAAGCAATATTAAAATTAGGAGCAGGTTTATTGGAGAGTCCTTTTTCGGTAGAAGTTTCGGGTTGGCTTACTGACACATCAATTTTGGAATCAGCAATAACAAATCTAGTTGACTGATCGGACTGGGCATAATGACTCAGTGACCGATCAACCGCGACGGTTGTGCCAATACCGATCGCTAAGCTTGCAAGACAAGCAGATAAAGAGAGCATTTTCGGTTCGGTTTGCCCTAGCCATTTCAGACTAAAGATGGCTTGTCCAACCTCAATTATTTTCGTCCTTGCATATCCACTTAGTTTGTGCCAAGCATTAGCTTGCGCTTCATCTTCAATAGCAAAATCAATACTCGACTCTTGTTCATTTTCGATCGTTGATAGTTCGTCATTATCAGGATTCTGTAGACCGATCGCCAGTAAGTCAATTTCAAACGACCAGATTGGTTTTTTCTCACCGATGACACGGCTAGAAACAGTTACTGATTGAAAATATTCTGATGCACTCACGGTTCGCAAAGTATTTAGCATAGGCAGCGCGATCTCTGCTTGCAAGATTGCCTTGCGCGTCTCACATAGTAGATTTAGGCAGTTATTTTGAAGCAGCAACTTCAGCTTAGTTTGAGCAAGTTTCGGGGCTAGTTGCGGGTCTTGACGGAAGTTGGTCAGTAATGCAGCGATAATTTCGGCGGCAATAATTGCCGAAGGGGCGATCGGCAAATCTAGACCTAGCGCCCATGCATTACCATGCAATTTCAGGCGATGGATTCCTTCGGCAAATAAAACTGAACTTTCTAAATCCTGTGTGCTTGGGGCGATCGCCTCTAGGAGCTTTGTTGCACAGGTGACTTCTCGGTCTTGGCTATAAAGATATAAGCAATCCCCTTTTTGTTTGGTATGAGAAAGTTTGATTCCTGCTAATTCCTCAGTCAAGATGCTCGGCGAAGATTCCTGCACTAAAGTCGGCTCGCTAGTAGACGCACTGAAGCGATGATTAGGCAAATGAGTGGGTTGATTCGTGTCCGTACCTGCATCTGCACTCGAATCTGGGCTTGATGTTAATAGTGGATTTGCATCTAAAGATGATGTTATTTCCATTGGCTATTTGAGGAGGTCAGCAGGATAAAAAATTTGCTACAAGGTTAGCATGGTGAACTCATAACCTGACAAAAAGTAAGGAATCGATTTTTTATGGCGCGGCTTCGCCGCGCCATAAAAAATCGATTCCCTATAGGTTGCTTTACGCCGTATATTGCCTATTCATCTAAATGCTCAGATACCGATTGATAAAGTTCTAAGACATGATGATCAAGGAGTTGGTAATAGACTTTGCGCCTACTTTTACGGTAGCTAACTAGACGCATAGTACGTAAAACTCGCAACTGATGAGATACTGCCGATTCACTCATGCCTACTAGGGCTGCGATATCATGCACACATAATTCCCGCTTCGATAAGATTGATAAAATCCGCAAGCGATTGGGATCGCTCAACATTCCAAAAAACTCTGCCATAGTTTGCGCTTTCTCAACTGGCAAGATCCCATCAACCAAGTCTTGGAGCGCTTCAGGGGCGATCGCACAAAGATCACAATTTGGTGAGTTATCTAAGGAAAACGGAGAAGAATTTAGCATTGTTACATTTTACAAAAAAGCGATCGCTTTTGTAATTTGCCTTTATATATGAATGTATATTCATATATAATAGACTCATTCGAGTAGGATTAAATATATGACAACTCTCACAGAAACTAAATGCGCCTGCCCTAAATGTACTTGCATGGTCTCCCTAGACACAGCGATCATGGCGAATGGCAAACCATATTGCAGCAGAGCTTGTGCTGACGGGCATCCTGAAGGATCGGCAGGATGTAAAAAGTCTGGTTGCGGTTGCGGTTAGATTTTATTGACATAGAAAACTGGGTGCTTTGCACCCAGTTTTCTAGATAATGGCGGCGCTTTGCGCCGCACCAATAATTCTTTCTTGGGAAGTGGGTATATAAAAAGAAGCAAGTGGGCTTTACCTACTTGCTTCTTTTTGGCTTTTGGTTACAGAATAGTAGCAATCATTCGCTTCACCAAAATTCAAGATGCTGAATTTAAACGAAATTATGTCACTTGCTCGCCCGATCGC
>JBJTVM010000586.1:0-1080 GCA_046081205.1 Pseudanabaena sp.
TGGTGAGCTACTCAAAAGCTAAATACTGTGCGTAAACTGAAGATCGCGATCGCGCCATTAGTACTGTTGTTATTAGGGTTAAAGATCATTTGCAAATCTGGAGTGATATGAATCTGCGATGTAATGGGGAATTTGACAAATAATTCAACGTTTGTTTGAGTAGCATTGCCCACATTTCCATCGATGAATGGTTGCCCGATCGCGATCGCCCCCAAGCCTCCTTCAGTAAATAAATCGGGAAAAGATAAACCGAAAGACCATGTTTGCGGATTAATAGCACTGCCATCAAAGTTAGCATTAATATAAGTGGGCAATGCATCACGAATGGGATTGTTGCGGTATTGAATGGGACCAAATCCATATCTACCAAATACTGCAAAGCTTTTGTTAATCAACCATTCAAAGTTCAAACCACCAATATTGTAATCAAGATTATTGGCGGAGCCATTGGTATATTGTAAACGAAGAGATATAGGTGTATTTTCTTGTGTATCTTTAGGCGCAAATTCTAATTCCACAATCGCTTGATAGGGATCGCCAAATAGCCCTTGATTAATATTGCGATTCGGATCTACCGTGGCAAATCCTGCGCCAGAGGCGACATAACCTGCTCTCAGTGTCCAGTCTCCTTGATGAGGACTCCATTCAACTAATCCACCAGTACCATCATTTACAGGCAGCAGAAGTGGATTACTAATAAAGATACTAGTCGAAAAATCTATGGTTTCGTCATTGGAAAAACTGTTTAAATCAAAATAATCATTAAGCGATAGAACAGGTGCGATCGTGGCTTGAATATCTCTGCCTATCGGAAATGTATAGCGAAAAGCCCCCAAGTAAAATTCTGGCGAGATACCACCGTATTCTAATTCTGAACTGCTGGCAAAGCCTCCATAGCCTATCAATGCATCAGGTTGGTCTAAAAGACTGCCAATACTGAGGCACTGGTCGGTTAAGACGTGAGGCAGTGAAAGCCGCACAATGAAAGCAACTCCAGCATGGAAAGCGGTCGATGATATAACCCGATCGCCATAGCTGGAGTCTTATTCTTCTCTAAGCCCCCATGAGGACGCACCCAGT
>JBJTVM010000587.1:0-3967 GCA_046081205.1 Pseudanabaena sp.
AACTACTTCCATCTAGCACCTCTACGTCACTCATATAAGCCATACCCGCAAACTCAAGGAACTAAGCAACTACAATCTCATCCGCAATCTTCTGAGCTATAAGACGATCGGATGTCAGCACCTCAAACCTTATATTTGTACTCATGTCATGATGACCAGGCTCTTGTGAAGAACGCACGTTGCGACTACCTTTACCGCCAGTTTCCATCACCGTGTAACCAGTTGCTTCCGAATCCTCGATGATATGAGCAATCTTTTTCAGGAGAATCTTTTCTGTGATAATGACAAGCTTTTTGGCTGGTTTAGCCATGTTTATTACCTCTTTTTTTTACTAATACTAATCTAATGAGTATGATAGCTCGGGTATCAACGATAAAAACCGATCTATCTAGAATTACTTGACGGCAGATGATAGCGCCTGAGCCAAGCCAATGAAGAATGGAATACACAAGCCGATCGCGACAGGTGTACCGATGGCTGTGGAAGCGCCAATATAGGCGGAGGGATTAGCCGACGGGATACCAGCTCGCAATGTGGGAGGACCTGAGATATCTGAGCTAGAGGAGGCGATGACCGCCAAGACCACAACACCACCCCAGCTAAAACCATTGGCATAGTGAGCGATCGTACCTAAGCCGAAGGCGATTAGCCCATGTATAAACGGGGCAACCACACTGTAAAAGACGTACCATTGAGCGACCTTACGCAGTTCGCCAATTCTTGACCAAGCCTCCATCCCCATGACCAGCATCAAGATCGATAGCAAGCCACGGAATGCTGGGTCGTAGAAACTTTTATAAACACTTTCTGGTTGAGTGAATATGCCAAGAGCCAAGCCCAGTAACATTGCTGACAGGGCAGAGCCTTGGAGACTTTCCTTGATGATCGGCCAAATTTTGACCCGATTATCCGTATTACCCTTTTGGCTGAGATACTCCTGACGAGTGTTGGGATAGTCTTGTTGATCGGGCTGATCACTTGAAGCAGTCTGAGCATTAGAGAGAGCTGCTGCTTTAACTTTCTTTTTGTTGAGATAAATATTTGCTACAACGATCGCGGTTACGAGCGCGGGGATATCCATGAAAGGATAGAGTGCGCCAGCCCATGCCTCGTATGGAACTTTTTGTTCTTCAAGTAGTGTGAGTGCTGCTGCCATGGTAGAGCCACTCACTGCACCAAACAATCCGCCAGTTGCGATCGCATCTACGGTTTTGACCTTCGGCAGATTAGCCAATGTATAGCGTGCGATGAATACAACCAGAATACCCACTATTACTGCAAACACCACGGGCAAAATCATCTCCGTTAGATTAGAATTGCGGATTGCAATTCCACCAGTCAGACCGATTTTAGTGAGCAGCATGAAGACAATGATGCTAACAACCGACTCAGGAATTACCAACTCGCTACCAAGAGCGGCAATAATCATGCCACCAATCAAAAAACCTAGTGTTGGGGATTGCAACTGCTTAACGAAGTCCGTTAAAAAAAGGGACAAAAAATCCATGAATGCCTCCTTATGTATCCTCTTAATGATGAGTATTGAAAATGGAATGTAGCGTTGATCGGGATAGTGAAGTACAGGTTTGTTTCCCCTCCTTTGGCGGGGAAACAAACCTATGTACCTCGCTTGATTGAAAAGCGCTATAAATGAAATTTAAAGAGTTCAAAAAAAGTAAGAATGAAAAACTTTAAACTTAGAAAAAAGTGATTTACCAAAATTTTTAGAAATGATTTAGTAGCATTTTTATTTCATACTTTGGGAATATTAATTACTTTTATTTTTTCTAACTGTACGCTACTGTGAGTACCAGTACATATTGAATACTGAATAAAATACTTATTCTTTACATATAATTTTCTCTATGCTTTCTGGGCTACTTGAGCAACTTTTTTTGGTCGCTTGAATGCAAAAGCTAGGCGTAACTCATAAGCATTTTGAAAATTAAGTCATAGATTGTAGGATCGGTTAGCGCGATCGCATTAATCCATCATTGATAACTAATTCATGCGTTACATTGCCCTAATGCATCCCACAATTACTGCCCTACATTATTCTTAAAAATGTAACTAGTCCTACTAGAGACAGATACCTGAAACCGTAATAATGTGAAACTTGGGTTTCTTGGATCACCCCAAAATATAAAGGAAAATAGCCTATGTTCTCGATCACTGCGATCGCCAATCATTTATCTGGATTGCAGATGCCCCACCCTCTACTGGCAGCTACCGCCGAGTCAGAAAACGCGCCAATTATTCTTTCGGGGGTATTGCTCACCCTAGTCATCATTTATCTTGCTAGCAAAGTCGGCAGTGAAATTGCCAGACGACTAGACCTACCTCCCGTTTTAGGAGAATTAGTTGCTGGTGTAATTATCGGTGTATCCGCCTTACGCTTAGTCATTTTTCCTGAGGGTGGATTTGTCGCATCCGACTCTGTAGTCATGTCCTTGTTGCAGTGGCTAAATCAATTGTCACCCGCAGCCGTTAACAGCGTATTTGCCCAGCAAAGCGAAGTAATTTCGGTAATCGCCGAATTGGGCGTAATTATCCTGCTATTTGAGATTGGTTTAGAGTCAGACATTGGTCAACTTAAGGAAGTTGGGATTCAAGCTTTTGTAGTAGCCTTTATCGGTGTAACAGCTCCCTTTGCGGCTGGGACGCTCGGATTAATGTACTTTTTCCATGTGGCGGCGATTCCTGCGATTTTTGCAGGAGCCGCACTCACAGCAACTAGTATCGGCATTACCTCTAAGGTCTTGGCGGAAATTGGTCAACTCAAATCAAAAGAAGGACAAATCATCGTTGGTGCAGCCGTCATTGATGACGTATTAGGAATCATCGTTCTTGCTGTGGTCGCCAGTTTGGCAAAAACAGGCGAAGTGGATATTACTAACGTGGCAATTCTCCTAATTAGCGCGATCGCCTTTCTGTTTGGTTCCATCCTCTTAGGTGGCTTTTTTAACAAAAGTTTCGTGGCAATAGTTGATAAGCTCAAAACTCGCGGCAATATCGTCATCCCCGCTTTTATCTTTGCCTACATCATGGCATTCATCGGTAATGCAATCCATTTGGAAGCAATTTTAGGAGCCTTTGCCGCAGGATTGGTACTGGATGAAACCGATGCTCGCAATGAATTAGATGAACTGATTAAACCTGTTGCTGATTTACTCGTACCCGTGTTCTTTGTAACTGTCGGTGCGAGAGCCGATCTCAGTGTCCTCAATCCGATGATTCCCGAAAATCGCAGCGGTTTATTAATTGCCGTATTTATGCTCGCCGTAGCCATCATCGGCAAAGTAATTACAGGTTGGGTAGTTTTCGGAATACCCAATATCAATCGCCTAGCGATCGGTGTAGGTATGATTCCCCGTGGTGAAGTTGGACTGGTATTTGCGGGTATTGGTACTGCTAGCGGTGCGATCGACAAGCCCCTCGAAGTAGCGATTATCATCATGGTAATCATGACCACCTTCCTCGCTCCTCCATTTTTAAGAATTGCCTTTGGCAAGACTGAAGAACCAGCAGTAAGTGAAGTATAAAAACATTGAGGTTGAGCATTTGCACCACAATTTTAAAACTCATCAAAAAATCTTGAATGCAAATGCTCAATCTTCTCTGCTGTCATCAATTAAATGGACTACATTGCCTATGGCTGGCCAGTGGACTAAATCTGCCGTCAACATCCCTACCTAAATCTATCTAAAGCTTATGCGGCAATGGGTTATTACTTCGATCATCAAGAAGAAATAGATCAAGAAATGAGAGAAGAATGGCAACAATCTCAACAAATCGTTAACCAATCAACGCGATTTATATCTCGTAGCTAAGTACAGGACAAAAATTTAATGGAGTTGAAGAAAGCCTCGGAATTGAGATGAAGGTCAAAGATGAAGTGACGCAGGAAATCAAAGCCACGACGAAAAATGCTTTTAGGTAAGCGACCGTGCTTTTTAGGTTTGAGGGG
>JBJTVM010000588.1:0-2911 GCA_046081205.1 Pseudanabaena sp.
ATTTATCAGAATTACGGGATGCTCTACTGCACAAACCTCACCTTGATTGTCTACGCAATGGCATACTGAAGGTAATAAACAGGTATGCAAATCACTAATGCATCTGCGCTAAACCTTGTAACGACTCTATCTACCTTTCATTTCTAGGCAGGACAACCTAATCAATGCTGATGTATACAGTTGAAATCACCCTCAAAAATAATCCGATCGCTTTGTCTGTACAGCGCAAGGAGCTAGAAAATGCTGAGGCGCTTTATCGTGAAATCGCCAATGCGATCGCTGACGGTAATACCAAAGTCTTGGAATTAACCTGCGAAAAACAAGAAGGCAAGAAAGTCTCGGTACTTGCCAGCGAAATCTCGGCTGTGCAGGTTTCTGAGAAGTCAGGGGCTTCTGCGAATATGGGCGCAGGCTTTATCCGTGGCTAATCCTTAGATTTGCGCCCCGCAGGGGCGCAAATCTAGAGGGTTGCGTAATTTTTTGTACAAGTACATACCTGCAACTAACAATGCCCACCGATCAATCTGTAGCTACTGCCATTAGTGTTCGCGATCTCAGCTTTGCATGGGCTTCAGGCGAAACCGTCCTTGATCACTGCACATTATCTGTGCCAAAAGGTGAATTTTGGATGCTTTTGGGGACTAACGGCAGTGGTAAATCGACTTTACTTAGACTCCTAGCAAGTTTACTCAAACCAAGTTCTGGCGATATTGAAATCGGCTCTCGCATTGGCTTTGTATTTCAAAATCCCGATCATCAATTAGTGATGCCAACGGTAGGTGCAGATATTGCCTTTGGCTTAGCGTCCGAAAATCTTTCCTACATAGAAACTTTGCATCGAGTCAAAGAATCACTGAGCGCAGTTAATCTAGAGCAGATGCTCCGCCGCCCCATCTATGCCCTCAGTGGTGGTCAAAAGCAACGGGTGGCGATCGCGGGGGCGATCGCGCGTCATGCGGAAGTTTTATTACTAGACGAACCTACGGCTTTGCTAGATGGCGAGAACCAAACCGATCTGGTTGCCTCGGTGCGCGAGTTGGTCAAACAAAAAAATCTTACGGCTCTATGGGTTACGCATCGATTAAATGAGTTGGATTATGCTGATGGTGCATTTTTATTAGAGCGTGGCAAAGTAATTGATCAAGGCGATCCCATGCGTTTAAAACAGGTATTGATAGAACGCAGTTAACCTTCTCTTAAAGTTGTGGCGCAAAGCGCCGCAACTCTATTTTGAATTTGGGCTAACAAGCCTACAGTCTATTTAGGCTTTGAGGGATATAGAAGAAACATTAAAAGTGGCGCGGAGCGACACTTTTAATGTTTCTTCTGGGTTTTAAATCAGCGCAAAGCGCTGTATCAAAAAGTAAATTTTGTCAATTTTTTTGATGAAGACCTAACATTTGAGAAATGGGACAGCGCAAAACTGTAAGATTGTTGCGAATAGCTTTACTTAATCATCAAAGGAATTGCTTAAAGTGACTAAAGGCACAGAAATCATTGCGATCGCAGCACAAGAAATCCTCGACTCGCGTGGCAAACCAACCGTTGAAGCGGAAGTTAAATTAGCAAATGGAGCAGTTGGTCTTGCCCAAGTACCCAGTGGTGCATCTACAGGTAGTTTTGAAGCCCATGAGTTGCGGGATGGAGATAAAAAACGCTACGGCGGCAAAGGGGTTTTGATCGCAGTTCGCAACATTACTGAAAAGCTGCTCCCTGAATTGCGAGGCGTAGACGCACTCAATCAAGAACTCGTTGATCGGATCATGCTCAAACGGGATGGCTCGCCCAATAAATCTGAAATTGGCGCAAATGCCATCTTGGCAGTTTCGCTGGCGACAGCAAAAGCTGCATCGGCTGCGATTGGACAGCCTCTATATCGCTATCTAGGAACACCTCTGTCCAATGTGTTGCCAGTTCCCCTGATGAACGTTCTCAACGGCGGCGCTCACGCAGATAACAACGTGGATATTCAAGAATTCATGATCGTTCCTGTCGGCGCACCTACTTTTAAGGAAGCGTTGCGCTATGGTGCAGAAGTATTTGCTGCCCTTAGCTCTGTACTCCATGACAAAGGTTTATCAACTGCTGTAGGTGATGAAGGTGGATTTGCTCCTAACCTTGAGTCTAACCAAGCGGCTCTAGAGTTGCTCATTGACGCAATTACCAAAGCAGGTTACAAACCAGGTAAAGATGTTGCTTTAGCGCTGGACGTTGCCTCTAATGAGCTATTCAAAGACGGTAACTATATGATCGACGGCAAGTCTCTCACTCCTCAAGAGTTTGTCAACTATTACGAAGGCTTGATTGCCAAATATCCGATCGTCTCGATCGAAGATGGATTAGAAGAAGATCAATGGGCTAGCTGGAAAGCGATGACCGATCAGCTTACTAATACACAGTTGGTTGGTGATGATTTGTTTGTAACCAACAAGACCCGCCTAGAACGTGGTATTCGTGAGGGTTGTGCTAGTGCAATTTTGATTAAGCTCAATCAAATTGGTAGTTTAACCGAGACATTAGAAGCGATCGCCACTGCTGACAAGAATGGTTATCGCTCAGTGATCAGCCATCGTTCTGGCGAGACCGAAGACACTACCATCGCCGATCTTGCGGTTGCTACTCGCGCAGGACAAATCAAAACAGGTTCTCTATGCCGTAGTGAGCGTGTTGCTAAGTACAACCGTTTGCTGAGGATTGAAGCAGAACTTGGCAGCCAAGCTGTTTATGCTGGTGCTGTTGGTTTGGGGCCATCTCGTTAAGCAATCGTAATAGGCACTGGTCGGTTAAGACGTGAGGCAGTGAAAGCCGCACAATGAAAGCAACTCCAGCATGGAAAGCGGTCGATGATATAACCCGATCGCCATAGCTGGAGTCTTATTCTTCTCTAAGCCCCCATGAGGACGCACCCAGT